>JBFFZT010000060.1:0-7614 GCA_041568535.1 Burkholderiales bacterium
CGCCTCGACGTCGACCAGGTTATGCACCTGCATCAGGTCCAGCGGCGCGGCGCGCATGCGCTCGATGGAGCGCTGCATCTGGCGGATGCCGTCCTCGCGCCCCTGCGTCCACACCTTGGTGGCCATGAAAAGCGGCTCGCAGATGCCGAGCTGCGCGCACAGCTCGCCCACCACCGACTCGCTCGAGCCGTACATGGGCGAGGAGTCGACCACGCGCCCGCCCGCGTCGAACAGGGCCTGCAGCACTTCCTTCAGCGGCGCCTGCGCCGCGGCGTTGCCGCCGACGTCGAAGGTCTGCCAGGTGCCGAGGCCGATGACGGGCAGCGCCTCGCCGCTCGCGGGGATGGGTCGGGTGTGCATGCGCTTGGCTCCGTGCGCCGCCCGCGTCAGCGCGAGGCCGGCGAAGGCGCCGAGGAGTGCGCGTCGGCGCGCGTCCATGCCTTCATTCTAGCGCCGAGGAAAAAGGCGAGGCCCAGCCAGGCGGCGCCGACCGGGAGCATCGCCAGCGACACCGCGGCGAAGCCCAGGCCCAGGCCGCGCAGCGCGCCGATCAGCCACGCGGCGACGGCGTCGCCGCCGCGGTAGACCACGGTGTCGATGAAGGCCTTTGCCTTGTAGCGCTCCTCGCGCGTCACCACGGTGTAGAGCGCTTCGCGCACCGGCCGCGACAGCGCGAAGTTGCACGCGCGGCGCGCGACGGTGAATACGGCGAGCGCCGCGAGCCCGGGCGCGGCGGCGAGCCAGGCGAAGCCGGCGATCGAAACCAGAGGCAGCAGCGCGAGCATCCAGGCCGGGCCGAGTAGGGCGCCGAGCCGCGCGAAGGCGAGCAGCTGCAGCACCAGCGTGAGCGAGTTCGTCGCCAGGTCGAGGGTGGCGAAGAGCCGCGTGCGCGCGGCGGCATCGGCGATCTCGGCGCCGACGATCGCGATCTGCTGAAAGTAGAGCGCGGTGGACAGCGTCGTGTAGCACACCAGGTAGCCGCAGATCGCCAGCAGGTAGGGCGAGGACAACGCAGCGCGCGCGCCGGCCAGCACCGAGCCGCCGAGCGGCGCCTCGGCCCTGGGCTCGCCGGCGCGGGGATGGCGTGCGGCCCAGCGCCCGAGCTGCGCGATGCACACGATCGCCGCGCCGAGCAGCGCGGCCGCCACCAGCATCAGGTTGGCCGCCCCGAGCGGTGCCGCGGCGAGCGCGCTGATCGTGGGGCCGGCGATGGCGCCGCAGCTGCCGCCCGCGGCAATCGCGCCGTACAGGCGCGCCGCGGCGCGCGCGTCGAACAGATCCGCCATGAAGCTCCAGAACACCGACACCACGAACAGGTTGAACACGCTGACCCAGACGAAGAACGCCGGGGCGAGCACGCGCGCGCTCGTGCCGGACTGCAGCAGCGCCCAGAACACGACGAGGTTGAGCGCGAAGAAGGCGTACACCGCCGGCAGCAGCCGCGCGCGCGGCAGGCGCGCGCACAGCCAGCCGTAGAGCGGCACCAGCACGAGCATCGCGGCAAAGGTGGCGCTGAACAGCCAGGGCAGCGCCCGCAGGCCGGCCTGCACGCCCATCTCGTCGCGCACCGGCCGCAGCACGTAATAGGCGGCGAGCAGCACGAAGAAGTACGCGAAGGCCCAGCCGAGCGCCGGCAGCTCGTGGCGCTCGGCGCGCAGCACGCGGCACAGGAAAGTGAGCATGCGCTATAGTAGCCGAGGCTGTTTCACGCGAAGGGAGAATGCGCAATGAGCATCGGTGGCTGGATCGTTCTCGCGGTCGTCGTCGCACTCGTGGTGTGGGTGATCGCGATCTACAACGGGCTGGTGACGCTGCGCAACCGCTTCAAGAACGCTTTTGCGCAGATCGACGTGCAGCTCAAGCGCCGCTACGACCTGATCCCGAACCTGGTCGAGGCGGCCAAAGGCTACCTGCAGCACGAGCGCCAGACGCTCGAAGCGGTGATCGCGGCGCGCGGCGCGGCGGTGAGCGCGGCGCAGCGTGCGGCCGCGGCCCCGGGCGACCCGGCGGCGATGAGCGGCCTCGCCCAGGCCGAAGGCGTGCTCGGCGGCGCGCTCGGGCGCCTGCTCGCGGTGTTCGAGGCGTATCCCGACCTGAAGGCGAACCAGAACGTCCTGCAGGTGCAGGAGGAGCTCACCAGCACCGAGAACAAGGTGGCGTTCGCGCGCCAGGGCTACAACGACGCGGTGATGACCTACAACACCAAGCGCGAGTCGTTCCCGGACAACATCGTCGCCGGCCTGTTCGCGTTCAAGGAGGCGATGCTGCTCGAAGCCACCGAGTCGAAGGAGGAGCGGCAGGCGCCGAAGGTGAAGTTTTAGCTTGTTCCCACGTAAGGCGTTGCAGTGCGGCATGAAATGACGCTCTGCAACGCATCGTAGTTCCAATGAATTTCTTCGAGCACCAGGAGCTCGCGCGCAGGAACACGCGCGTCCTGGTGCTGCTCTATGCGCTGGCGGTGATCGCGGTCGTGGTGGCGGTGACCGCGGTGCTCGCCGGCATCTACCTCTACGCACGCGCCGCGGAGCAGCCCGGCCCAGTCTCGCTCGCCGCCGTGCCCCCGGCACTGCTCTGGGGCGGCGCGCTCGGCACGCTCGGCGTGATCCTCATGGTCACCCTGGTGCAGAGCGCGCGCCTGGGCGGCGGCGGCGAGGCGGTGGCGAAGATGGCCGGCGCGCGACCCGTGTCGCCCGAGACGAAGGACCCGCTGGAGCGGCGCCTGCTCAACGTGGTCGAGGAAATGGCGATCGCCGCCGGCGTGCGCGTGCCCAAGGTCTACGTCATGGCGGGCGAGCCGGGCATCAACGCCTTCGCCGCCGGCACCGAGGTGTCGAACGCGGTGGTGGCGGTGACGCGCGGCACGCTGGAGACGCTCAACCGCGACGAGCTGCAGGGCGTGATCGGGCACGAGTTCAGCCACATCCTGCACGGCGACATGCGCCTGAACATCCGCATGATCGGCGTGCTCGCCGGCATCGTGTTCATCGGCTCGATCGGGCGCTTTGCCATGCACGCCACGGGCCGCGGCGGCGGGCGCCGCCAGGGCGCGGCGGCGGTGTTCGCGGCGGGACTCGCGCTGTTCATCATCGGCTACACGGGCCTGTTCTTCGCGCGCCTGATCAAGGCCTCGATCGCGCGCCAGCGCGAGTTCCTCGCCGACGCCTCCAGCGTGCAGTACACGCGCAACCCCGACGGCATCGCCGGCGCGCTCGACCAGATCCGCGCCTCCACGCGCGGCACGCTGATCGAGAGCCGCAGCGCCGAGGAGCTCTCGCACATGTACTTCGGCGAGAGCGTGAAGCTGTGGCTCTCGGGCATCTTCGCCACGCACCCGCCGGTGGACGAGCGCATCCGGCGCGTGCACCCGGGATTCGTGCCGTCGCAGTACCGCTCGCGGCGCGCAGCGGCGGCGCCGAAGGCCGATGAGGATGGCGAGCGCCGGCGCAAGGCGGCCGAAGGCGTGCTCGCCACCGCGGTGCTCGCCTCGCAGGCCTGGGGCCGCACCCCGCAGGCGAGCGCGGGGCTGGTCGGCACGCTCGACGGCGACAAGGTCACGCGGGCGCAGCGCCTGCTCGATGCGCTCCCCGAGGCGCAGCGCGAGGCGCTGCACCAGCCGCAGAAAGCCCGGGTGGCGGTGCTCGACCTGCTGCGCCCGCGCGTCGACGGCACGCGCTCCGACGTGGCCCTGCACCTGCCGCTGGTCGACCTGGCGCTGCCCGCGCTGAAGCAGCTCGGCGAGACCGAAAGACGGGAGTTCCTCGCCGCGGTGGAAGGCGTGATCCGCGCCGACCAGCGCGTCTCGCTGCACGAGTTCGTGCTGCTGACGCTGCTGCGGCACCAGCTGGCGCCGGCGGCGCCGGTGGCGGGCGCGAAGCGCATCGAGGCGCTGCGCGAGGAGTCGCTCATGCTGCTTTCGCTCATCGCCCACGCCGGCCACACCGACCCGGCGTCCGCGTTCGCGGCCGGCACCGCGCAGCTCGGCCTGCGCGAGGTGCAGCTGCTGCCGCGCGAGCGCATCACGCCGCAAGCGGCCGGCGCTGCGCTCGACCGGCTGCGCGGGCTCGCGCCGCTGGCCAAGGCGCTGCTGATTCAGGCCATGTTCGCCGCGGCGACCGCGGACGGCACCATCCAGCTCGGCGAGGCGGAGCTCTTGCGCGTCACCGGCGCGGTGCTCGACTGCCCGCTGCCGCCGCTGCTCGATTAGCCCGAATGGATTTCTTCGCGCAGCAGGACGAGGCCCGGCGCGCGTCGCGCTGGCTGGTGCTGTGGTACCTGCTGGCGGTCGCTTTCGTCGTGGCCTGCTTCAACCTCGCGGCCGCGCTGGTCTACGCGGCGTTCAGCTGGGGCCAGCTCATGCCGCTGGCAACCCACCTCGCCGTATCGGGCGTCGTTGCCGCGATCATCCTCGGCGTCACGCTGCATCGCATGTGGCAGATGAGCGAGGGCGGTCCCGCCGTCGCGGCGCTGCTCGGCGCGCACTACCTGGATCGCAGCCGCTGCACGCCGGCCGAAGCGAAGCTCCTCAACGTGGTCGAGGAGATGGCGATCGCCTCCGGCATCGCGGTGCCGCCGGTATACCTGCTGCGCGGCGAAACGGCGATCAACGCGCTGGTCGCGGGCCACACGCCGAACGAGGCGGTGATCGTGGCGACGCAGGGCGCCGTGCAGCAGCTCTCGCGCGACGAGCTGCAGGGCGTCATGGGCCACGAGTTCAGCCACATCCTGAACGGCGACATGGCGCTCAACGTGCGCCTGGTGAGTCTGCTCGCGGGCATCGCCTGCTTCGGCGAGTGGGGCGAGGCCATGGTGTACGCCGGGGCCGCCGAGGCGGCGAAGAAAAGCCGCGAAGAGCGCGGCGGCGAGGTGCTGGTGGCCCTGTTCGGCACCGCCATCGCCTTCATCGGCTTCCCGGGCCTGTTCGCGGCGGAAGCGATCAAGGCGGCGATCTCGCGCCAGCGCGAGCTGCTCGCCGACGCGGCGAGCGTGCAGTTCACGCGCAACCCCGACGGCATCGCCGGCGCGCTCGACTCCATCCGCTATCTGAAGGCCGGCACCACGCTGCGCACCGCGTACGCCATCGAGCTCTCGCACATGTTCTTCGCGCCGGCGATCGTGCGCTGGTGGGCGTGGCCGTCGCACCCGCCGGTCGAGGAGCGCATCCGCCGCGCGCATCCGCGCTTCATGCAGGAGGACTACCGGCGCACGCGACACGCCTCGACCTACCGCGACGGCCGCGTCGCCGTGCTCGACGGTGCCGGCAACGTGGTGAAGGTGATGGGCGGCCTCGGCGCGCTCGCCGCGGTGATCGAGGCGCCGCGCCCGGAGCACGTCGACCACGCGCGCCGGCTGCTCGAGGCGCTGCCGGCGCAGACGCGGCAGCGCCTCGCGACCCCCGAAGGCGCGGAGCAGGTCGTGCTCGAAGGTCTCGGCCGGGCGCAGCAGCTCCTGATCTTCGAGCTCGCGCTCCCCGCATTGAAGCAGTTGCCGCAGAAGCGGCGCGACACTTTCCTCGCCGAAGTGCGGCGCCGCGTCGAAGCCGACCGCAAGGTCACGCTCGCCGAGTTCGTGCAAGCGACGCTGTTGCGCCAGCACCTGCGCGAAGGCGCGGGCAAGCCCATCCCGACGAAGTTCGGGAAGGTCGAGGACGTGGCGCAGGACGCGCACGTCATCCTCTCGCTCATCGCGCACGCCTCACGGGGCGACACGGAAGCGGCGCACGCCAAGGGCAAGGCGGTGCTCGGTGTCGAGCTGCCGGGTGCGCTGCCCGCGGCCGAGCTCACCGCCGCGCGGCTCGAGACCGCGCTCGAGCGCCTGCGCCATCTGCAGCCGTTCCAGAAGCCGCGCGTGCTGAAGGCTTGCGTCGAGACTGCTGCGGCCGACGGCAGGTTTCGCCTGGCGGAAGCCGAGCTGGTGCGCGCGGTCGCGGCGACGCTCGACTGCCCGCTGCCGCCCGTGATCGGCGCGCTCGACCCGGCTACACTCGCGGCATGAAGCAATTGCAGGCCGCGCTCGCGGCCGCGGTCGCGGGCGAGGTGCGCTTTGACGCCGGCGCGCGCGCCGCGTACGCCTCCGAAGCATCCAACTACCGCCAGGTGCCGATCGGCGTGGTGTTGCCGCGCACGGCCGAGGACGTGATGGCGGCGCTCGCCGCGTGCCGCGCGCACGGCGCGCCGGTGCTCGCGCGCGGCGGCGGCACCTCGATGTGCGGCCAGAGCGTGAACGTCGCGGTGGTGATCGACTGCTCGAAGTACATGGATCGCGTGCTTTCGATCGACGCGGCGGCGAAGAGCGCGCTCGTCGAGCCCGGCGTGGTGTGCGACAGCCTGAGCGCCGCCGCCGCGGGCCACGGCCTCACCTTCGGGCCGGACCCGGCCACGCACAGCCGCTGCACGCTCGGCGGCATGATCGGCAACAACTCCTGCGGCGCGCACTCGGTGATGGCCGGCAAGACCGTCGAGAACATCGAGGCGCGGGAGGTGGCGACCTACGACGGCGCGCGCTTCTGGTGCGGGCCGACGAGCGAGGCGGAGCTCGATCGCATCGTCGCGCGCAACGACCGCCAGGCCGAGATCTATCGCGGCCTGAAAATGCTCGCGGACGCCCATGGCGAGCGCATCCGCGCCGGCTTCCCGAAGATCAAGCGGCGGGTCTCGGGCTACAACCTCGACCAGCTGCTGCCCGAGAACGGCTTCAACGTGGCGCGCGCGCTGGTGGGCTCGGAAGGCACCTGCGCGCTGACGCTGCAGGCGAAAGCGACGCTGGTGAAGAACCCGCGCCACCGGCTGCTGCTGGTGCAGGGCTACCCGGACGTGTTTGCCGCGGGCGACGCGGTGCCGGAGATCCTCGCTGCGGGACCCATCGCCTGCGAGGGCCTGGACGAGCCGATCATCGGCGGGCTGCGCGAGCGCAAGCTCAAGCTCGAGGACATCGGCCTCCTGCCCGAAGGCCGGGCGTGGCTGCTGATCGAGTTCGGCGCCGACACGCGCGAGGAGGCGATCGACAAGGCGAGCCGCCTGCGCGGCACGCTGGTCACCGACCCCGCGCAGATCGGCCGGCTGTGGGCGATCCGCGAGACCGGCGCCTCGGCCACCGCGCTCAACCTCAAGGGCACGCCCGGGCCCGATCCGGTGGTGGGCTGGGAGGACGCGGCGGTGGACCCCTTGCGCCTGGGCGATTACCTGCGCGAGTTCCAGGCCCTGGTGGATCGCTGCGGCTACCGCACCTCGCTCTACGGGCATTTCGGCGACGGCTGCATCCACGCGCGCATCACCTTCGAGCTGAGAACGCCCGAGGGCCTGGCGCGCTGGCGCGGCTTTCTGCAGGCCGCCGCGGAACTGGTGGTGAAGTACGGCGGGTCGCTCTCGGGCGAGCATGGCGACGGCCAGGCGCGCGCCGAGTTCCTGCCGGCGATGTACGGCCCCGAGCTGATGCAGGCGTTTCGCGAGTTCAAGCGCATCTGGGACCCGCTCAACCGCATGAACCCCGGAAAGCTGGTCAACGCCGCGGGCGAGGTGCTGCGCGTCGACGAGAACCTGCGCCTGGGGCCCGCCTACAAGCCGGTGACGCTGCAGACGCGCTTTGCCTTTCGCAGCGAGGTCGGCGACGGCTTCGCGC
>JBFFZT010000061.1:0-7579 GCA_041568535.1 Burkholderiales bacterium
AGCACGCCCAGGCGCCTGAAATCCGCCTTCTGGCGCTCGATCTGCTCGGCGGCGTAGGCGCGGCACAGGCGCAGGGTCTCCCCGACCGGCAGATTCTTGCCGTGCTGCTTCTCGATCTGCACCTCGATCGGCATGCCGTGGCAGTCCCAGCCCGGCACGTAGGGCGCGTCGAAGCCGGCGAGCGACTTGGATTTCACGACGATGTCCTTGAGGATCTTGTTCACCGCCGTGCCGATATGGATGTCGCCGTTCGCGTACGGCGGGCCGTCGTGCAGCACGAACTTCGGCCGCCCTTTGGCCACCTCGCGCAGGCGCCGGTAGACGCCCTTCTCCTGCCACTCGGCCACGCGCTGCGGCTCGCGCTTGGCGAGGTCGCCGCGCATCGGGAACGGCGTATCCGGAAGGTTCAGCGTGCTCTTGTATTCAGGCATTCGTCTTCATCGAAAAGTAAGATCGGGCCAGCGCCGCGTCGCCCGCGATCGCCGCACGCAGCGCCGGCACGTCGTCGTATTTCTGCTCGTCGCGCAGCTTGCGCAGGAACCTCACCCGCAGGTGGCGCCGGTAAAGGTCCGCAGCGTAATCGAGCAGGTGCACTTCGAGCAGCGGCGCCGCGGTCGGATTCACCGTCGGCCGGCGCCCCACGCTCGCCACACCCGGCCGCCACGCCGCTTCGCCCTCGAGCAGGCATTCGACCACAAAGATTCCCGCCAGGGGCGCGCGCTTGGGCAGCGGGATGTTGGCGGTGGGAAAACCGAGCTCGCGACCGAGCTTCTCGCCGCGCACGATGCGGCCGCTCATGGCGTAGGGCCGGCCGAGCAGGCGCTCGGCGCCCGCCAGGTCGCCGGTCGCCAGCGCCGCGCGCACCGCCGAGCTGGAGACGCGCTCGCCCTGCAGTGCCACTTCGGGCATCGGTTCCAGCTCGAAGCCGTGGCGCGCGGCAAGCCGGCCGAGCATCTCGAAGTCACCGCCCCGTTTCGCGCCGAAGCGAAAGTCCCGACCCACGAGCAGCCACGCCGCGCGCAGGCCGTGGGCGACATAGACATCGACGAAGCGCTCGGCGGGGAGCGCCGCCAGCTGCGCGTCGAAGCGCGCCACGTGCACCCGCCCCACGCCCGCGGCAGCCATCAGCTCCAGCTTCTCGCGCAGACGCGTCAGCCGCGCCGGCGCCGTCGCCGGGGTGAAGAACTCGCGCGGGTGCGGCTCGAACGTGAGCACGCAGGAATCGAGCCGCAGCTCGCGTGCGCGCGCGACCGTACGCTCGAGCATCGCCTGGTGACCGCGGTGCACGCCGTCGAAATTGCCAATGGTGAGCGCCAGCCGCTTGTCGGCCGGCGCGATGGACCCGTGCGTAACCCGCATCAGCGCGTGTAAAATGCTGAATTATAGCGGCTTTCGCGGAGGCGACGATGCAGACGCTCGAGCAGCAGATGGGTTTCTACGCGGCCTACCACCAGGATGCGCGCAACAAGGCGAGCCATTTCATCGGCGTGCCGATGATCATCTTCGGCCTGTTCATCGCGCTGGGCTGGGCGCGGCTCGAGGTCGGCGGCGCGACCCTCACCGCGGCGATGCTGCTCGCCGCCGTGGTGCTGGTCTGGTACTTCCTGCTTGACGTGCCGCTGGCGCTCGCCATGCTGGCGGTGAACGCGGTGCTGCTGTACCTCGCCGACCGGGTGTCGACGCAGCCCGTCGCGACGGGCGCGGTGTGGTTCGCCGTGTTCTTCGGCGGCGGCTGGGTGATCCAGCTCATCGGCCACGTCTGGGAGGGCCGCAAGCCCGCCCTGGTGGACAACTTCTTCCAGATCTTCGTGGCGCCGATCTTCCTCGCCGCCGAGGTGTTCTTTGCGCTGGGCTACAAGCCCGCGCTGCACGCCGCGGTGCAAAAGCGCGCCCTGGAGATGCGCGCCGCAGCCGGCGTCACCGAGCGCACCGCGGCCGCCTGATGCCTCAATTCAGCCGCGCGCAGCGCGCTGCAAGCTCGACCAGCTTGGCGCGCACGTCGTCGATGTCGGGCGCCTCGGGCTCGAGCGCCGTGTACTCCTGCAAGTCCTTGAGCGCGGCGCGGTAGCACTCCAGCTTGTGGTAGAGCAGCCCGCGCTCGCGCAGCTCGCCGTGCGCCTCGGGCGACACCACCAGCATGCGGTTCAGCACTTCCAGCAGCCGCTGCGGCTTGTCCGCCTCGCGATAGATGCCCTTGAGGTTGCGCAGCAGCCGGGCGAGGATCTGGCGCTTGTTGGCGGGCTCGAGGAACGGGTCGAGCGGCAACGCGTCGACCGGCACGCCGCCCGCCGCGCCCTCGGGAATCACCCGCTGCAGGCGCTCGCGCAGGTCGGTCTCGGAGAGCGCCTCGCCGCCCGAGAACGGATCGAGCACCAGCATCGCGCCGCGCACGCGCAGGCGCACGAGAAAATGCCCCGGGAACGAGACGCCTTCCAGCTCCAGGCCGATGCGGCGCCCGAGCTCAAGGTAGAGCACCGACAGCGTGATCGGGATGCCGGTACGCCGATCGAGCACCTCGTTCAGAAAGCTGTTGCGCGGGTCGTAGTAGTTGCCGGCGTTGCCGCTGAAGCCCAGGTCGTCGAACAGGAACTCGTTGAGCGCCAGCACGCGCTCTTCGGTGCCCCCGCCCGGCGCGAGGCGCCCCCGCAGGCGCGCGGCGAGCCGCTCGATTTCGCCGAGATAGCCGTCGACGTCGAGTCCCGGATAGGCGTCGGCGGCGATCAGCAGGCAGGCGCGCGCCAGGTCGATCTCGGCTTCGTCGCGCGCCAGCAGCTCGGCGAAGGGGTCCGGCGCCTGCATCAGGATGTCTCGCGGCGCACGAAGTCGCGCCAGTGGAAGCCGAGCGCGAGCAGGATGAGGCCGTAGGCGACGGTGCCAAGCAGGACGAGGCCGCACAGCCCCGCCACCTTGTGCTGCCACGGAGCCTGCAGCCACCACGTGCCCGGCCCCATGGCGAAGTAGAGCACCAGCGACATCGAGGCCACCGCGAACGCGACGCGGCCCACGAACGCGGCCCAGCCCGGCTGGGGCGCGTAGATGCCGTGCCGGCGCAGGTTGCGGTACAGCAGCCCAGCGTTAAGGCATGCGCCCAGCCCGATGGCGAGCGCGAGGCCCGCGTGCTTCAGCGGCACGATGAAGGCGAGGTTCATGAGCTGGGTAGCCGCCAGCGTCACGAGGCCGATCTTGACCGGCGTGATCACGTTCTGGCGGGCATAAAAGCCCGGCGCCAGGATCTTCACCAGAATCATGCCGACCAGCCCCAGGCTGTAGGCGACGAGCGCCTGGCGCGT
Source organism: Burkholderiales bacterium (assembly GCA_041568535.1). GTDB lineage: Bacteria > Pseudomonadota > Gammaproteobacteria > Burkholderiales > SG8-39 > JAABQT01. The sequence goes on from JBFFZT010000061.1 coordinate 3,291, forward strand.
CATCCAGACGTCGTCGGCGCCGAAGCGCCCATAGTGGAACAGCGTCGTGATCAACGGCACCGCCAGCACTGCCAGTGCGGCGGCGGCCGGCAGCGCGAGGAGCAGCGTGACGCGCAGCCCCCAGTCCAGGAGCTTCGCATATTCCTCGGCGGCACCGCTCGCGTAGTGGCGCGAGAGACTCGGCAGCAGGATGGTGCCGAGCGCGACGCCGAGCATGCCCGCAGGAAACTCCATCAGGCGGTCGGCGTAGTACAGCCACGACACGCTGCCGGTGACGAGGAAGGAGGCGAAGATGGTGTTGATGAGCAGCGATACCTGGCTCACCGAGACGCCGAACGCCGCGGGCACCATCAGCTTCAGGACGCGCCGGGCGCCGGGATGGCGCAGATCGAGCCGCCAGCGCGGCAGCATGCCGATGCGCGCGAGGAACGGCAGCTGCAGCGCGAGCTGCAGCGCGCCGCCGACGAACACCGCCCAGGCGAGTGCCAGCACCGGGGGGTCGAAACGCTCCGCGAAGAAAGCGGCGGCGATGATGAACGACACGTTGAGCAGCGCCGGCGTGATCGCCGGCACCGCGAACCGGCTCCAGGTGTTGAGCACGCCCGCGGCGAGCGCGACCAGCGAGATGAACAGGATGTAGGGAAAGGTGATGCGCAGCAGCTGTACCGTCAGCGCGAACTTGTCGGGGTCGGCGTGAAACCAGCGCGGCACGAAGAGGTAGCCGATGAGCGGCGCGGCCAGCATGCCGATCGCGGTCGCCACGACCAGCATGACGAACAGGAGCGTGTCGATCGCGTCCACCAGCGAGCGCGTCTCCTCGGCGCTCTGCCGGTTCTTGTACTCCGAGAGGATCGGCACGAAGGCCTGCGAGAACGCGCCCTCGGCGAACATGCGCCGCAGCAGGTTGGGGATGCGGAAGGCGACGAAGAACGCGTCGGTGGCGAGGCCGGCGCCGAAGAAGCGCGCGATGAAGAAGTCGCGCGCGAAGCCGAGCACCCGGGACACGAACGTCATGCTGCTCACGGTGGCCAGGGCCCGGAGCAGGTTCATCCTGCGATTCCCGCGCGGAGGTTCATGCTAGAATGCGCCCCTTTTTCGCCACCGGATCAAGCTCATGGCCAACATCAAGTCCTCGCGCAAGTCGGCCCGCCAGGCCATCGTGCGCCGCGCGCACAACTTCACCCTGCGCACCGAAGTGCGCACCGCGATCAAGAACGTGAAGAAGGCTATCGCCGGCGGCAACAAGGCCGCCGCCGCCGCCGCGCTGGAGAAATCCCGGAGCGTCATCGACCGCACGGCTGCCAAAGGCATCCTGCACCGCAACGCCGCCGCGCGCCACAAGAGCCGCCTCGCCCAGGCCATCAAGGCCATGCAATAGGGCCCCGCTCGGGGTCACCCGGCAGTCCCGGCCGGCTCGACGGCCGGCTCCTCACGACGAGCAGTGCGTCCGGCGCGCGTGCGCAGCTCGTTGTCTTTCGCGAAGTTGACGACAAACCGATAGGCCTTCGGCTCGATCGCCTCGAGCCGCCTGTCCACCACCACGCAGCGCACGCCGCCCACGGTCACCGGGTGCACGTACGGCGAGTACTGCATGCGGTTGTCCGTGCCGAAGGCCGACATGACGCCGCACAGGCGCTCGGCCCAGTCGCTCGGCCGGAACGGCTTGCCGTCGACGGTCACCCCTTCGATGACGAACTCGGCGACCGCGGCCTCGGGCATGCCGGATTATACTTGCGCCCCTCATGGCGAAACCCGTCAGCCGCATCCTCGTCATCAACGACGAGCACCTGGTGTTGCGCGAGTTCGTCAAGGGCCTGAACGCCGCGGCGCGCTCGCTCGACAACCCCCTCGGCATCGCCTTTCTGGGCGTCACCACCGCCAAGGAGGCGCTCGCCGCCATCGAGTCCGACGGCGACATCCAGGCCGTGCTGGTCGACGACACGCTCTACACGCTGAGCAAGAACGGCGCGGCCCGCGCCGGCGGCAAGAGCCGCACGCTGCAGGTCTCGGCGCTCGAGCTCGTGCAGCGCATCACGCGCTTTCGGCCCGAGCTTTCCGTCTACATCCTGATCGCGCAGGAAAAGGAGGATGACGTGGTGGACGCGCTGTTCACCGAGTCGGTGGACGGCTACTTCTACCGCGAGGAGCGCGACTACCGCGGCATCTACCGCATCCTCAACGCGCAGATCCAGGAGAAGGCGCGCACGCCCTTCACCGACCAGCTCAAGAACTACGTGTGGATGGCGAAGGACCAGTGGCACACGCCGGGGCACTCCTCGGGCGAAAGCCTGCGCGGCAGCCCGTGGGTCAACGACTTCTACGAGTTCATGGGCGAGCACGTGTTCGACGCCGACCTCTCGGTGTCGGTGCCGATGCTCGATTCGCTCATGGAGCCGCGCGGCGTGATCGCCGAGGCGCAGCACATGGCGGCGCAGGCCTTCGGCGCGCGGCGCACGTTCTTCGCGACCAACGGCACCTCGACGGCCAACAAGGTGATCTTCCAGACGCTGCTCGCCCCCGGCGAGAAGCTGCTCCTCGACCGCAACTGCCACAAGAGCGTGCACCACGGCGTGGTGCTCTCGGGCGCGCACCCGGTCTACCTGGACTCGGCGCTCAACCGCAAGTACGGCCTGTACGGCCCGGTGCCGAAAAAGACGGTGCTCGCGGCGATCCGCCGCCACCCGGATGCCGAAGCGCTGATCCTCACCTCGTGCACCTACGACGGCCTGCGCTACGACCTCAAGCCCATCATCGAGGCGGCGCACGCCAGGGGCATCAAGGTGATCATCGACGAGGCCTGGTACGGCTTCGCGCGCTTTCACCCCGAGTTCCGCCCCACCGCGCTCGAGGCGGGCGCCGACTACGCCACGCAGTCCACGCACAAGGTGCTGTCGGCGTTCTCGCAGGCCTCGATGATCCACGTCAACGACCCCGACTTCCGCGAGCACCTGTTCCGCGAGAACTTCAACATGCACACCTCGACCAGCCCGCAGTACGGGCTGATCGCGAGCCTCGACGTGGCGCGCAAGCAAGCGGTGATGGAAGGCTACAAGCTGCTCGCGCGCACGCTCGCGCTCGCCACCGAGCTGCGCCAGCAGATCAATTCCACCAAGGTGTTCCGCAGCCTGGAGCTTGAAGACCTGCTGCCCGAGGAGCTGCGGCACGACGGCATCCGCCTCGATCCGACCAAGGTCACCGTCGACATCTCGGGCTGCGGCTATACGGTGGACGACCTGCAGAAGGTGCTCTTCGAGCGCTTCAACATCCAGACCGAGAAGAGCACCTTCAACACGCTGACCCTGCTCCTCACCATCGGCACGACGCGCTCCAAGGTCTCGCGCCTGTACGACGCCTTCATGCGCGTCGCGCGCGAGAAGCGCGCGCCGCGCCGCCTGGTGCGCACGCCCGAGATCCCCGCGTTTACCAAGCTGCGCTACCTGCCGCGCGACGCCTACTACTGCGGCGGCGAGCTGGTCCCCGTGTTCGACGACAAGGAGCGCGTCAACCGGGCGCTGGCGCGGCGCGTCTGCGCCGACCAGGTGGTGCCCTACCCGCCCGGCATTCCGGTGCTGGTGCCCGGGCAGGTGATCACGCGCGACATCGCCGAGTACCTGGCGGGTCTGCTGCGCTCGCAGAAGCGCCTGGAGATGCACGGCGTGGTCTACGAGGGCTACCAGCCCTGCGTGCGCGTGCTGAAGGCCGGTGAGGAGCGCGGCTTGCACCGCATCGGGTAGGCCATTACCATGCCGAGAACGGCGGCTCGGGCCGCCGTTTTTCGTTGGCCTACATCTTTGGAGGCGCCATGAGCCACGTCATGAACACCTACGCCCGCTTGCCGGTGGCGTTCGTGCGCGGCCAGGGCGTCTGGCTGTACGACGCGGCGGACAAGAAGTACCTGGACGCGCTCGCCGGCATCGCCGTGAACACGCTCGGCTACGCGCACCCGCGCCTGGTGCGCGCGCTCACCGAGCAGATCGGGCGCGTCATCCATACCTCGAACCTCTTTCAGATGCCGCTCCAGGAAGAGGCCGCGGACCGCATCGCCGCGATCACCGGCCTGGACGAGGTGTTCTTCTGCAATTCCGGCCTGGAGGCGAACGAGGCGGCGCTCAAGGTGGCGCGCAAGTACGGCCACGACCGCGGCATCACCGAGCCGGCGATCATCGTCATGGAAAAGGCGTTCCACGGACGCTCGCTCGCCACGCTCTCCGCCTCCGGCAGCCGCAAGGTGCAGGCCGGCTTCGAGCCGCTGGTGCAGGGCTTCGTGCGCGTGCCGCTGAACGACCTCG
>JBFFZT010000062.1:0-7555 GCA_041568535.1 Burkholderiales bacterium
CTGTGCCTCGCCGCGCCGGCGCTGGCGCTGGCGCAGCTGCGCACGCTGCCCGCGCACGCGAAGTCCGGCAAGATCCGCCACGTGCAGGAGATGGTGGTGCTGATCGACGGCAAACAGGCGGTGCTCGCGCGCGGTGCGCAAGTGCGCGACACGCACAACCGCATCCTGGTGCCGACCGCGATTCCGGCCGACAGCCTGGTCAAGTACACGCTGAACCCGCAGGGCGAGATGGCCGCCGTCTGGATCCTGACCCCGGAGGAAGCCGCGGCCGTGGCCAAGAGCGCGCCCTTGCCAAAGCCCGCACCCGCCAAATGAGCGGCAAGCTCTTCCTGCGCACCTACGGCTGCCAGATGAACGAAGTCGACTCGGCGATGATCGCCGGGGTGCTGGCCGAGGCCGAGGGGCTCGAGCCCGCGGCGCGTGCCGACGAGGCCGACCTCATCGTGTTCAACACCTGCTCGGTGCGCGAAAAGGCGCAGGAGAAGGTGTTCGCCGATCTCGGGCGCGTGAAGCACCTGAAGCGTGGCAACCCGCGGTTGATGATCGCGGTCGGCGGCTGCGTCGCCAGCCAGGAAGGCGCGGGCATCGTCGAGCGCGCGCCGTACGTCGACGTGGTATTCGGCCCGCAGACGCTGCATCGCCTGCCCGAGCTCCTCGCGCGGCGGCGCGACACGGGCCAGCCGCAGGTCGATGTCAGCTTCCCGGAGATCGAGAAGTTCGACCGCGTGCCCGCCCCGCGCGCCGGCGCGGCAAGCGCCTTCGTCTCCATCATGGAGGGCTGCAGCAAGTACTGCAGCTTCTGCGTGGTGCCCTACACGCGCGGCGAGGAAGTGTCGCGCCCGTTCGAGGACGTGATCGGCGAGGTGGCCGCGCTCGCCGCACGCGGCGTGCGCGAAGTGACGCTCCTCGGCCAGAACGTCAATGCCTGGCGCGGCGACATCGGCGGCACGCCGGCCGACTTCGCGGAACTGCTGCGCTACGTCGCCGAGATCGGCGGCATCGAGCGCATCCGCTATACGACCTCGCACCCGCGCGAGTTCACGCAGCGCCTGATCGACGCGCATGCCGAGCTCAGCGCGCTCGCGCCGCACGTGCACCTGCCGGTGCAGTCGGGCGCCGACCGCGTGCTCGCCGCCATGAAGCGCGGCTACACGGCGCTCGAGTACCGCTCGATCGTGCGGCGGCTGAGAAAGGCGCGGCCCGGGGTGAGCCTGACCTCCGATTTCATCGTCGGCTTTCCCGGCGAGACCGGGGCCGACTTCGAGGCGACGCTCGCGCTCGCGCGCGAGCTCGGCTTCGACGGCTCGTTCTCGTTTCTCTACAGCCCGCGGCCCGGCACGCCCGCGGCGGAGCTCGCCGACACGACGCCGCGCGAGGAGAAGCTCGAGCGCCTGCAGCGCCTGCAGGCGCTGCTCGACGCCCAGTCGCGGGCGGTGAGCGAAGCCATGGTGGGCGGCATCGAGCGCGTGCTGGTCGAAGGCCCCTCGCGCAAGGACGCAGCCGAGCTTGCCGGGCGCACCGGCAACAACCGCGTGGTGAACTTCGGCGGCGCGCCGGAGCTCATCGGGCGCTTCGCCGACGTGCGCATCACGGCATCGCGCGCGCATTCCCTGCGCGGCGAGCTCCTGGATGCCTAGCAAGCCGGTCGAGGTGCGTCTCGACCCGGTGGACAATCTTCGTCTGGCGCGCCTGTGCGGCGCGCTGGACGCCAACCTGCGGCAGATCGAGTCGGCGCTCGACGTGTCGATCGCGCGGCGCGGCGCCCGCTTCACGGTGCGCGGCGCGCCGCGGCAGGCCGAGCGCGCGGCGCGCGCGCTCGAGCACTTCTACGACAAGGCGCAGGGCGAGCTGAGCCTGGACGACGTGCAGCTCGGCCTCACCGAGCTCGCGCAGGGCAAGCCGCCCGAGCCGCCCGATCCCGGCCCGGCGCTGCTCACGCGCCGCGCCGACCTGCACGGGCGCACGCCGCGCCAGGTGCAGTACATCGAGCACATCCTCGCGCACGACATCACGTTCGGCGTCGGCCCGGCGGGCACCGGCAAGACCTACCTCGCGGTGGCCTGCGCGGTCGATGCGCTCGAGCGCGACAAGGTGAAGCGCATTGTGCTGGTGCGGCCCGCGGTGGAGGCGGGCGAGCGCCTCGGCTTCCTGCCCGGCGACCTGGCGCAGAAGGTCGATCCGTACCTGCGGCCGCTGTACGACGCGCTCTACGACCTGATGGGCTTCGACAAGGTGGCGAAGCTCCTCGAGCGCGGCGCGATCGAGCTCGCGCCGCTCGCCTACATGCGCGGGCGCACGCTCAACCACGCCTTCGTCATCCTGGACGAGGCGCAGAACACGACCCCCGAGCAGATGAAGATGTTCCTCACGCGCATCGGCTTCGGCGCCAAGGCGGTGGTGAACGGCGACGTGACGCAGATCGACCTGGCGCGCGGCCAAAAGAGCGGCCTGATCGAGGCGCGGCGCATCCTGGCCGAGGTGCGCGGCATCGCCTTCACCGACTTCACCGCCGCCGACGTCGTGCGCCACCCGCTCGTGGCGCGCATCATCGATGCGTACGAAAAGCACGCCGAAGCGCCGCCGACGAAGTAGCATCGCCGTGCAGCGCGCGGCGCGCGGCGCGCCCGCCGCGGCGCGCCTGCGCGCCTGGGCGCGCGCCGCCGCCGCCCCCGGCGCGCAGGTCACGCTGCGCGTGGTGGGCGCCGCCGAGGCGCGTCTGCTCAACCGCACGTTCCGCAAGCGCGACTACGCCACCAACGTTCTCAGCTTTTCGTATTCCCGAACCCACGGCGACATCGTGCTCTGCCACCCGGTGATCGCGCGCGAAGCGCGCGCGCAGGGCAAGAGCCTTGCGGCGCACTACGCGCACCTCGTGGTGCACGGCATGCTGCACCTGCGCGGCCGCGACCACGCGCGCCGCGACGAGGCGCGGCGCATGGAGCGCGCCGAGATCGCGCTGCTCGCCCGCCTCGGGTTCGGCGATCCCTACACGGTAGAATGACCCGTCCGGCATGAACGACCCCTCCCGACCCAGCCTGCTCGAGCGCCTGTCCTCGCTCATCCTGCGCGAGCCCGAGGACCGCGCGCAGCTGCTGGCGCTGCTGCGCTCGGCCTACCAGCGAAACCTGCTCGACGCCGACGCGCTCACCATGATCGAGGGCGCGCTCACGGTCTCGGAGATGCCGGTGCGCGACATCATGATCCCGCGCGCGCAGATGGACGTCATCGACATCCACCAGAAGGTGGAGGATTTCATCCCGCAGGTCATCTCCACCGCGCACTCGCGCTTTCCGGTGATCGACCAGAACCGCGACGACGTCATCGGCATCCTGCTCGCCAAGGACCTGCTGCGCCATTACGCCGGCGAGGAGGAGTTCAACGTGCGCGAGATGCTGCGCCCGGCCGTGTTCGTGCCCGAATCGAAGCGCCTCAACGTGCTGCTGCGCGAGTTCCGCGCCAGCCGCAACCACATGGCGATCGTGGTCGACGAGTACGGCGGCGTGGCGGGCCTGGTGACCATCGAGGACGTGCTCGAGCAGATCGTCGGCGACATCGAGGACGAGTACGACTTCGACGAGGCGAGCGACAACATCCTGCTCGAGTCGAGCGGCCGCTACCGCGTCAAGGCGCTCACCCAGATCGCCGACTTCAACGCCGCCTTCGGCACCAAGTTCTCCGACCAGGAGCACGACACCGTGGCCGGCCTGGTGATCGCGCAGCTCGGCCGCGTGCCGCGGCGCGGCGAGGCGCTCGCCATCGACGGCCTGAAGATCCAGGTGCTGCGCGCCGACAGCCGGCGCGTGTACACGCTGCTCGTCGACAAGCCGAAGTGAAGCGCCGCCGCCCCCTCGTCGCGTTCCTCGCCGGCGCGGCGATGGTGCTGGCCTTCTCGCCGTTCGACCTGCTGCCCCTCGCGCTAGTGGCGCTGGCGGTGCTCACCCACCTCTGGGTCACGGCGCGCAGCGCGGGTGCCGCCGCCGCGCTGGGCTTCGTGTTCGGGCTGGGACTGTTCCTTGCGGGCGTGTCGTGGGTCTACGTGAGCATGCACCGCTTCGGCGCCATGCCGGGGCCGCTCGCGGCGTTCGCCACGCTCAGCTTCTGCGCCATTCTCGCGCTCTACCCGGCGCTCGCCGGCTGGGCGCAGGCGAAGCTGCGCGCCCCGCCCGCGCTGCGCGCCGCGCTCGTCATCCCCGCCTGCTGGACGCTCGGCGAATGGTTGCGCGCGACGCTGTTCACCGGCTTTCCGTGGCTTACGCTCGGCACCGCCGTCGTCGACACGCCGCTCGCGGGCTTCTCGCCGCTCGGCGGCGCCTACGGCGCGTCGTTCATCGTCGCGCTGTGCGCGGGGCTGCTATGGTGCGTGGCGCTCGGCCAGGCGCGCTGGCTCGCCGCTGCGGCCTTTGCCGTCGTCGGCGTGTCGGGGGCCGTCCTGCGCGACGTGCACTGGACCGACCCGTACGGCCCGCCGCTGGCAGCGAGCGTGCTGCAGGGTAACGTGCCGCAGAACCTGAAGTTCGACCCGCAGCGCTACGCGGCGACGCTGGACACGTACGCGCGCCTGGCCGAGGCGAGTCGGGCGCAACTCATCGTCATGCCCGAGACGGCGCTGCCGCGCATGCTCGACAGCGTCGATCCCGCCTACCTGTCGCGCCTCGAGGCAGCGGCGAAGCGCAATGATGGCGACCTGCTGCTCGGGGTGCCGGTGCGCACCGCCCCGGGCGAGTACTACAACGCCGTGCTCTCGCTCGGCGTGTCGCCGCGCCAGCTCTACTACAAGTCGCACCTGGTGCCGTTCGGCGAATTCGTGCCGCCCGGCTTCGGCTGGCTGGTGCGAATGCTCTCCATCCCGCTCGCCGATTTCTCGCGCGGGCCGGCGCATCCGCGCCCGCTCGAGGTCGCCGGTCAGCGCGTCGCCGCGAACATCTGCTACGAGGACGCCTACGGCGCGGAGCTCATCCGCCAGCTTCCCGCGGCGACGCTGCTCGTCAACGTCTCCAACGTCGCCTGGTTCGGCGACTCGCTCGCGCCGGCGCAGCACCTGCAGATCGCACAGGCGCGCGCCCTCGAGACCGGGCGCATGCACCTGGCTTCGACCAATACCGGCCTCACTGCGGCGATCGACCGCGACGGCCGCGTAATCGCGCAGTTGCCGCCCTTTGCCGAGGGGCGCCTCGAAGTCGAGGTGCAGGGCTACGCCGGCGCCACGCCCTACGTGCGCCACGGCGACTGGCCGGCGCTCGCGCTGTGCCTGGCGGCGGTCGGCCTCGTCGCGCTGCGCGCGCGCAGCCGGTAAGATGCCGCCCCACATGCTCACGTTCCAGGACCTCATCCAGCGCCTGGCCAAGTTCTGGGACGACCAGGGCTGCGTGCTGCTGCAGCCCTACGACATGGAAATGGGCGCGGGCACGTTCCACACGGCGACCTTCCTGCGCGCGATCGGGCCCGAGCCCTGGTACGCGGCGTACGTGCAGCCCTCGCGCCGCCCGAAGGACGGGCGCTACGGCGAGAACCCGAACCGGCTGCAGCACTATTACCAGTATCAGGTGGCGCTGAAGCCCTCGCCAGCGGACATCCAGGAGCGCTACCTCGCTTCGCTTGCCGCGCTCGGCATCGACGCCGCCGAGCACGACATTCGCTTTGTCGAGGACGACTGGGAGTCGCCGACGCTGGGCGCCTGGGGCCTGGGCTGGGAAGTGTGGCTCGACGGCATGGAAGTCACGCAGTTCACCTACTTCCAGGAAGTCGGGTCCCTGCCCTGCAAGCCGGTGCTCGGCGAGATCACGTACGGCCTGGAGCGCCTGGCCATGTACCTGCAGGGCAAGGCGTCGGTGTACGACCTGGTGTGGACGCCGGGCGTGTCTTATGGCGACGTCTACCACCAGAACGAGGTCGAGCAATCGCGCTACAACTTCGAGCTCGCCAACACCGAGCTCCTCACCCGGCACTTCGGCGAGTTCGAGGCCGAGGCGCGCCGCCTGATCGAGGCGCAGTGCACGCTGCCCGCCTACGAGCGGGTGCTGCAGTGCTCGCATGCCTTCAACCTGCTGGATGCGCGCGGCGCCATCTCGGTCACCGAGCGCGCCGCCTACATCGCGCGCGTGCGCGCCCTGGCGCGCGCCGTGGCGCAGGCGTACTACGATTCCCGTGAGCGGCTCGGGTTTCCCATGCAGCTGCAGGCGCTCCCGGGGCGCACCCGGGCCCGCGCCTAGGTCATGGCGAAGACGAGCGCCGCCGCGCCGCGCGTGGAGACGCTCCTCGTCGAGCTGCTCACCGAGGAGCTGCCGCCGAGATCGCTCGAGGCGCTGGCGCGCGGTTTCCGCGACAACCTCACCAACGACCTGGAAAGCGCCGGGCTGCGCGGCACGGGAAGCAGCGCGCGCTACTTCGCCACGCCGCGGCGCCTGGCCGTTTCCATCTCGCGCGTGCTCGCGCTTGCCCCGGACGCACACGAGCGGGTGCAGGGGCCCTCGCTCAAGGCGGCGCCGGAGGCGGTGGCGGGATTCGCGCGCAAGCACGGCCTCGAGACCGACGATCTGACGCGTTTCGAGACGACCAAGGGCTTCGTCTATGCCGTCGAGCGCACCGTGCCGGGCGCAAAGCTCGTCGAGGTCCTGGCGCAGAAGGTCGCCGCCGCGCTCGCCGCGCTGCCGGTGCCGAAGATGATGCGCTGGGGCGCGGGCGAGGCGCAGTTCGTGCGCCCGGTGCATGGCCTGGTCATGCTGCACGGCGCCAAGGTGGTGCCGGGGAGCGTCCTCGGTCTGGAATCGGGCCGGCGCACGCGCGGCCACCGCTTCATGGCGAAGGGCTGGATCACGTTGCGCGATGCCGACGCCTACGAGGCGCAGCTGCGCGACGAAGGCGCGGTGCTCGCTGACTTCGAGGCACGGCGCCTGGAGATCGAGCGCCTGCTGCAGGAGGCGGCGGGCGCCGAGCGCGCCACGCTCGGCGAGTACCGCGACCTGCTCGACGAGGTCAGCGCCCTGGTCGAGCACCCGAGCGTGTACGTCGGCGCCTTCGACAAGGCGTACCTCGCGATCCCGCACGAGTGCCTGGCGCTCACGCTGCGCCAGAACCAGAAGTACTTCCCCCTGTTCGACGCGCGCGGCGCCCTGCTGCCGCGCTTTCTCATCGTCTCCAACATGCGCGTCGCGGACGCGCGCCATATCATCGGCGGCAACGAGCGCGTGGTGCGCCCGCGGCTCGAGGACGCGCGCTTCTTCCTCGAGCAGGACCGCAAGCACCGGCTCGAGGAGCGCGTGCCGCAGCTCGCCAAGGTGGTGTTCCACAATAAGCTCGGCACCCAGCTCGATCGCGTGCAGCGCATGAAGATTCTCGCCGGCATCATCGCGCGCTCGATCGGCGCCGACGATGCGCCCGCTGAGCGCGCCGCCGAGCTGGCCAAGGCTGATCTGCTGACCGGCATGGTGGGAGAGTTTCCCGAGCTGCAGGGGGTGATGGGACGCTACTATGCGCTGCAGGACGGCGAGCCGCCCGAGGTGGCGGACGCAATCGCGGCGCACTACCGGCCGCGCTATGCCGGCGACGAGCTGCCGCA
>JBFFZT010000063.1:0-7541 GCA_041568535.1 Burkholderiales bacterium
AGCCCGGCGACATGCAGGGCGGCACCTTCTCCATCTCGAGCCTCGGTGGCATCGGCGGCTCGGCGTTCACGCCGATCATCAACGCGCCAGAGGTCGCGATCCTCGGCGTGTCGCGCTCGGTGCTGCGCCCGGTGTGGAACGGCAAGGAGTTCGCGCCGCGCCTCATGCTGCCGCTGTCGCTCTCGTACGATCACCGCGTGATCGACGGCGCGGCGGCGGCGCGCTTCACCACTTACCTCGCGAGCGTGCTCGCCGACATCCGCCGGTCGCTCCTGTAGATGGCCGATCTCGACTGCGACGTCGTGGTGCTCGGCGCGGGACCCGGCGGCTACTCCGCCGCCTTCCGCGCCGCCGACCTCGGCCTGAAGACAGTGCTCGTCGAGCGCTACCCGACGCTCGGCGGCGTGTGCCTGAACGTCGGCTGCATTCCGTCCAAGGCGCTGCTGCACACCGCGGCGGTGATGGACGCGGCGCAGGCGCTCGGCGCGCACGGCATCAGCTTCGGCGAGCCCAAGGTCGACCTCGGCAAGCTGCGCGCGTTCAAGGAAAAGGTGGTCGGCAAGCTCACCGGCGGCCTTGCGGCGATGGCGAAGATGCGCAAGGTCACGGTCGTGCAGGGCGTGGGCGCGTTCACCGGCGCGAACCAGCTCGCGGTCGAGGGCAAGGAGAAGACCGCGGTGCGCTTCAAGAGCGCGATCATCGCCGCGGGGTCGCAATCGGCCAAGCTGCCGTTCCTGCCCGAGGACCCGCGCATCGTCGACTCCACCGGCGCGCTGGAGCTGAAGAGCGCACCCAAGAAGCTCCTCATCATCGGCGGCGGCATCATCGGCCTGGAGATGGGCACGGTGTACTCCACGCTCGGCGCGCGGCTCGACGTCGTAGAAATGATGGACGGGCTGATGCTGGGCGCGGACCGCGACCTGGTGGCCGTCTGGCAGAAGTTCAACGCCAAGCGCTTCGACAGGGTGATGCTGAAGTCGAAAACCACCAAGGCCGAGGCCACCAAGGCGGGGATCCGTGTCTCCTTCGAGGGCCAGGACGCGCAGACCTACGACCTGGTGCTGGTCTCGGTGGGCCGCGTGCCGAACGGCAAGAAGATCGGCGCCGACAAGGCCGGCGTCAAGGTCGACGAGCGCGGCTTCGTCCCCGCGGATTCGCAGATGCGCACCAACGTGCCGCACATCTACGCCATCGGCGACATCGCCGGCAACCCCATGCTCGCGCACAAGGCGGTGCACGAGGCGCACGTGGCGGCCGAGGCTGCGGCCGGCAAGAAATCGCACTTCGACGCGCGCGTGGTGCCCTCGGTCGCCTACACCGACCCCGAGATCGCCTGGGTCGGGCTGACGGAAGACGAGGCGAAGAAGGCCGGCACGAAGGTCGGGGTGGCGAAGTTCCCGTGGACCGCGTCGGGCCGCGCCATCGCCAATGCACGCGACGAAGGCTTTACCAAGCTGATCTTCGACGCGGAATCGCACCGCATCCTCGGCGGCGGCATCGTCGGCACGGGGGCGGGCGATCTGATCAGCGAGCTGGCGCTCGCCGTCGAGATGGGGGCGGACGCCACCGACATCGGCAAGACCATCCACCCGCACCCGACGGTGTCCGAATCGATCGGCATGGCGGCGGAGGTGTTCGAGGGCGTGTGCACCGACCTGCCGCCGCAGAAGAAGAAATGACGCAGGACGAGCTGAAGCAGCTCGTCGCGCGTGAGGCGCTCAAGCACGTGGTCGAGGATGCCGTGGTCGGCGTCGGCTCGGGCTCGACGGTCAACTTCTTCATCGACGCGCTCGCCGGCATCAAGGGCCGCATCGAGGGCGCGGTAGCGGCGTCCGAGGCGAGCGCCGAGAGGCTGAAGAAGCACGGCATCCGCGTCTTCGACCTGAACGCGGTGGACGAGCTCCCGGTGTACGTCGACGGCGCCGACGAGGTGAACGAGCACCTGTACATGGTGAAGGGCGGCGGCGGCGCGCTCACGCGCGAGAAGATCATCGCCGCGGTGGCGCGAAAGTTCGTGTGCATCTGCGACGCCTCCAAGCTCGTCGGCGTGCTCGGCAAGTTCCCGCTGCCGGTGGAGGTGATCCCGATGGCGCGCGGGCACGTCGGGCGCGAGCTGCGCCGGCTCGGCGGGCACCCCGAGCTGCGCGAAGGCTTCAAGTCCGACAACGGCAACCTGGTCATCGATTGCCGCGGGCTGACGATTCTCGATCCGCCGCGCCTGGAAGCCGAGTTGAACAACATCGCCGGCGTGGTCACCAACGGCCTGTTCGCGCGGCGCCCGGCCGACCTGCTGCTGCTGGCGCAGGATGGCGGCGTGCGTTCCCTGCGCGCCGGAAAAGCGTAACATTCCCGCCATATCAACGTGATAGGTTGATCAACGATGGCCGAGCACATCTCCAAGCAATTCGACGCCGAGCTGGAAGCCGTGCGCTCGCGCGTGCTGCAGATGGGCGGGCTGGTGGAAGAGCAGATCATCCGCGCCATGGAAGCGCTCGCGGCCGGCGACATGGCGCAGATCGACAAGGTGATCGCCGACGACCACCGCGTGAACGCCATGGAGGTGGAGCTGGACGAGCTGTGCAGCCACATCATCGCGCGCCGCCAGCCGGCCGCGGTCGACCTGCGCCTGCTCATCACCGTCATCAAGACCATCACCGACCTCGAGCGCATCGGCGACGAGGCCGAGAAGATCGGGCGCATGGCCAAGCTCATCCACACCGCCGGGCGCGAGCACATGCCGCGCATGGACCTGTCGCCGGTGGCCGAGCGGGCGCTGGCGATGCTGCGCCAGTCGCTCGATGCGTTCGCGCGCCTCGACGTGTCGGAGGCGATGCGCGTGGTGAAGCTGGACAGCGAGGTGGACGACGCCTTTCGCGCCATCATGCGCCAGCTCATCACCTTCATGATGGAGGATCCGCGCACCATTACGCGCTCGCTCGAGATCCTGTTCATCGCCAAGGCCATCGAGCGCATCGGCGACCACGCCAAGAACATGGCCGAGTACGTGATCTACATGGTCAAGGGGCGCGACGTGCGCCACACCTCCCTGGAGGAGGTGGAGAAGGAACTGCTGCAGTAGCCGACTGGGCAGGCGCCGTTATCGCGCGGTGCCTTGATTTTGCCTTTATAGATCTCGCCTTTCTCTGGCCGGGTGAATCTTCCGGCCAGAAAAAGGCGAGACGCATTTAAAGGCCCAAACCCCGCCGAAGCGGCCGCTTCGGACCTACTTCGTCGGCGGCACATACCCCGAGGCGACGTCGGCGCCTTCGCCGAAGAAGTGCTTCTCCATCTGCTCGGCGAGGTACTTGCGCGCGCGGATGTCCGCCAGGTTCAGCCGGTTCTCGTTCACCAGCATGGTCTGGTGCTTGAGCCACTGCGCCCAGGCTTCCTTCGACACGTTCTCGAAGATGCGCTTGCCGAGCTCGCCCGGGTAGGGCGGGAAGTCGAGTCCCTCGGCCTCGCGGCCGAGCTTGATGCATTTCACCGTTCTTGCCATGGCATTCAGATCCGCTTGAGGAAAACTTTGGAGCCGCGCTTCCAATTATAGAGCGCCTGGCGCTCGCCGGGCAGCGCCGCAGGCTCGGCGGCCTTGAAGCCCATCTCGAGAAACCAGTGTGCGGCGCGCGTGGTGAGCGCGAACAGGCGCCGCACCTTCAGCGCGCGCGCGCGTGCCTGGCACGCCTGCAGCAGGCGCTCGCCGTGGCCGGCGTCGCGCGCCTCGGGGGCGACCGCGAGGCAGGCGAGCTCCGCGCTCTTCTCGGACAGCGGATAGAGCGCGGCGCAGCCGAGCAGCGTGCCGTCGTGCTCCAGCACGACGAAATTGGCGATCTCGCGCTCCAGGCGCTCGCGGCCGCGCTTGACCAGCGTGCCGTCGGCCTCGAGCGGCTCGATCAGGCCGAGGATGCCGCCCACGTCCTCGATGCGCGCCTCGCGCAGCCGCTGCATTGGCTCGGCGGTGATCATCGTGCCGACACCCGAGTGCGTGAAAAGCTCCAGCAGCGTCGCCCCCGCGGTGCGCCGCGAAATCAGGTGGGCGCGACCCACGCCCGCGCCGAGCGCGGCGAGCGCGTGGCGCAGGGCGGTCATGGCCTGCGCGCCGAGGTCGCCCTTTTTCTTCAGCAGCGCCTCGGCCTCGCGCGCCGTCAGCTCGCCGATCACCGCGCCCTTCTTGTCCGTCGGCAGGCGATCGACGAACAGCAGCAGCTTGTCGGCGCCGAGCGCGGCGGCGACGTTCTGCGCCACGTCCTCCCACGACAGGTTGAACACCTCGCCCGTGGGCGAGTAGCCGAGGTGCGACACCAGCACCACTTCGCCCGCTTCCAGGCGCCGCGCGATCGCCGTGGCGTCGACTTTGCGCACCAGGCCCGTGAACTGGTAATCGACGCCTTCGACCACGCCGATCGGCTGCGCCGCGATGTAGTTGCCGGAGGCCACGCGGATCTCGGCGCCCGCCATCGGCGAGCTCGGCAGGCCCTGCGAAAGCAGCGCCTCGATCTCGACGCGCAGCGCGCCCGCGGCGTGCTTCACCGCCACCAGCGCCGCCGCGTCGGTGACGCGCAGCCCCTTCGCGTAGCGCGAGCGCAGTCCCTTGACCTTCATCTCGGCTTCGATCTGCGGGCGCGCGCCGTGCACCAGCACGAGGCGTATGTCGAGCGCGGCGAGCAAATTCACGTCCTGAATGAACTGCGCGAAGCGCGCGCGCTCGGTGATCAGCTCGCCGCCGAAGCCGATGACGAAGGTGCGCCCGCCAAAGGCGTGCAGGTAGGGCGCCGTCTGGCGAAACCAGCGGACGAAGTCTTCGGGCTTGACGGGCGCGCTCATGGGCTGGCGATTCTAAGGCAAGGCTCAGAAATCGCCCGCGAGCGCGTTGAGCGCGGCGAGCGCGGCGAGCGCCGCGGTCTCCGTGCGCAGCACGCGCGGCCCGAGCCGCACGGGGACGAAGCCGGCCTCCGCGAGCAGCGCTTCCTCCTCGGCGGTGAAACCCGCCTCGGGTCCGGCCGCGAGCGTCGCCTCGCCGCCGAGCTTCGCCCCGCGCAGGCCGAGCTCGGCGAGGGGCGAGAGCAGCAGCCGGGCGCCTCCCGCCGGGGTCGCAGCGCAGTACTGCGCGAGCGGCAGCACCGGCCGCACCTCGGGGACGCGGTTGCGGCCGCACTGCTCGCAGGCGGCGATCGCCACCCGCTGCCAGTGCGCGCGCTTCACCTCCGCGCGCTCGCCGGTGATGCGCCCGCTCGAGCGCGCGGCGACGACCGGCTGCAGCGCGGCGACGCCGAGCTCGGTGGCTTTCTGCATGGTGAAGTCCATCTTCTCGCCCGCCGACACCCCTTGCACCAGCGTCACCGCGAGCGGCGACTCGCGCTCGATGCGCCGGTGCTCGAGCACGTCCACCGAAACGCGCAGGCGGTCGATCGCGGCGATGCGCCCCGCATACTCGCCGCCGCGTCCGTTGAACAGCGTAATCTCGTCCCCGGTGCGCAGGCGCAGCACGTGCACCGCGTGGTGCGCCGTGTCCTCGGGCAGCAGCGAAACGCCCCCGGCGCGCAGCGCGGCATCCACATGGAAGCGCGCTACGCGCGCGGTCTTTTCATGCATACTCGGATTCTGCATGAAGCACCCCTGGCACGCGACGACGCGCGAGGCGGCGGCGGTCCCGCTGCCGCAGGGCCGGCGCTCGGCCGAGATCCTGCGCAACGGTAGCCTGGAAGTGCGCTGGTACGCGCCGCGCGGCGCCGATCCGCAGACGCCGCACGACCGCGACGAGATCTATATCGTGGCGGGCGGCAGCGCCGCGTTCGTGCGCGGCGGCGAGCGCGTGGCGGTGGGCGCGGGCGACCTGCTGTTCGTGCCCGCGGCGATGGAGCACCGCTTTGAGGAGATGAGCGCGGACTTCGGCACCTGGGTGATGTTCTACGGCCCGGTGGGCGGGGAGCGTGACAACCCGTTCGCGGCGCGATAGGTCCCGGCGGTGAAGGTCTCCGAGCTCTTCGGCACCGAGCTGCCGATCATCCAGGCGCCGATGGCGGGCGCGCAGGCGGGCGCGATGGCGATCGTCGTGTCCAATGCCGGAGGCCTCGGCTCACTGCCCTGCGCCTTGCTCCCGGTCGAGGCGATGCGCAGGGAGCTCGAGGGCATCAAGGCGCAGACCGCCAAGCCCTACAACGTCAATTTCTTCTGTCACGCGCCGCCGCAGGCGAGCGCCGAGCGCGAGGCCGCCTGGCGCAGGGCGCTGGCGCCGTACTACAAGGAGTACGGCATCGATCCCGAGTCGATCCCGTCCGGGCCGGGAAGGGCGCCGTTCGACGCGGAGTACGCCGACGCGCTGGAGCCGTTCCGTCCGCCGGTGGTGAGCTTTCACTTCGGGCTGCCCTCGAAGGAGCTGCTCGCGCGGGTGAAGCGCTGGGGCTCGAAGATCCTGTGTTCCGCGACAACGGTCGATGAAGCGCGCTGGCTGGAGGCGCAGGGCGTGGACGCGATCATTGCGCAGGGCGTGGAGGCGGGCGGGCATCGCGGCATGTTCCTCACCGACGACCTGACGACGCAGGTCGGCACGTTCTCGCTGCTGCCGCAGGTGGTGCGCGCGGTGAAGCTGCCCGTGATCGCCGCGGGCGGCATCGCCGACGCGAAGGGCGTGGCGGCCGCGCTCTCGCTCGGCGCCGCGGGCGTGCAGGTGGGCACCGCGTATCTGCTGTGCCCGGAGGCGACGACCAATGCCCAGCAACGCGCGGCGTTGAAGAGCGACGCCGCGCGCCACACCGCACTCACGAACCTGTTCACCGGCCGCCCGGCGCGCGGCATCGTGAACCGCGTGATGCGCGAGCTCGGCCCGATCAGCAGCCTGCCACCGGCGTTCCCGCTGGCGACGTCGGCGGTGATGCCCCTGCGCGCCAAGGCGGAGGCTAAAGGCTCGGGGGATTTCACGCCGCTCTGGTCCGGGCAGAACGCGACCGGCTGCAAGGAGGTTCCGGCGGCGCAGTTGACGCGGGAGTTGGCGGCGGCGCTCTAGGCGCCGCCTACAGCACCGGCAGGCACACGCTTGTGCCATCGAGCGGCGCGACGCGCACCTCGACCCCGTACACCAGGCGCAGGTTCTCCGCCGTGATCACCTCCGCTGGCGTGCCCTGACGCAGCGCCCCGCCGCGCGCGAGCAGCAGCACGCGGCTCGCGGCGAGGAACGCCTGGCTCGGGTCGTGCGAGGAGAACACGACCGCGTAGCCCTCGGCGGCGAGGCGCCGGATCTCGCGCAGCACGCGCACCTGGTTGCCGAAATCGAGGCTCGCGGTGGGCTCATCGAGCACCAGCGCGCGGGCGCCTTGCGCCAGCGCGCGCGCGATCATGGCGAGCTGGCGCTCGCCCCCGGAGAGCTCGGTCACCACGCGCTCGGCGAGATCGCCGATGCCGAGCGTTTCGATCGCGCGCTCAGCCGCGGCGCGGTCGGCCGCCCCCGGTGCGGCGAAGAGGCCGATGTGCGCCGTGCGCCCCATCAGCACCACGTCGCGCACGGTGAAGGCGAACTGGGCGACGTGGCCCTGCGGCACGTAGCCGAC
>JBFFZT010000064.1:0-7533 GCA_041568535.1 Burkholderiales bacterium
GGTGTGGCCGCGCGCGCGCACTTCGGCGTAGCCGAACTCGCGCACGTTGCCGGCCTCCACGCGCCCGCCGAGCTGCTGTGCCATGGTCTGCATGCCGTAGCAGATGCCGAGCACCGGCACCCCGAGCTCGAATACCGCCGCGGGCGCGCGCGCCGTCGATTCCTCGTAGGCCGACATGTGGCTGCCGGAGAGGATCACGCCCTTGGGCGCGAACCCCCGCACGAAAGCGTCGTCGACGTCGCAGGGGTGGATCTCGCAGAACACCTTCGCCTCGCGCACGCGGCGCGCGATCAGCTGCGTGTACTGCGCCCCGAAATCGAGGATCAGGATCTTGTCGTGCATCCCGATGCTCAATCGGCGCGGTAGTTGGGGGCTTCCTTGACGATCTGCACGTCGTGCACGTGCGATTCGCGCATGCCCGCCGACGTGATTTCCACGAACCTGGAGCGCGTGCGCAGCTCCTCCACGGTCGCGCATCCCGTGTACCCCATGCTCGCGCGCACGCCGCCGACCAGCTGCTGCAGCACCCAGACCACGCTGCCCTTGTACGGTACGCGCCCCTCGACGCCCTCGGGCACCAGCTTGTCGACGTTCATCTCCGAGTCCTGGAAGTAGCGGTCGGCGGCCCCGCGCTGCATGGCGCCGAGCGACCCCATGCCGCGGTAGGACTTGTAGGACCGGCCCTGGTAGAGCTCGATCTCGCCGGGCGATTCGTCGGTACCGGCGAACATCGAGCCCAGCATGACGGCGTGCGCGCCGGCCCCCAGGGCCTTGGCGGCATCGCCCGAATAACGCACGCCGCCATCGGCGATGAGCGGCACGTCGGTCTTGGCGAGCGCGGCGGCGACATCCTGGATCGCGGTGATCTGCGGCACGCCGACGCCGGCGACGATGCGCGTGGTGCAGATCGAGCCCGGACCGATGCCGACCTTGACGCCGTCGGCGCCGTGATCGACGAGCGCGCGCGCGCCGTCGGCGGTGCCGATGTTGCCGCCGATCACCTGCATCTTAGGAAAGTTCTTCTTGATCCACTGCACGCGGTCGAGCACCCCCTGCGCGTGGCCGTGCGCCGTATCCACCACCAGCACGTCGGCGCCGGCTTCGACCAGCGCCACGACGCGCTCCTCGGTGCCCTCGCCCACGCCCACCGCGGCGCCCACGCGCAGCTTGCCTTGCGCGTCCTTGCACGCGTTCGGGTGCTCGGTCTCCTTCATGATGTCCTTGACCGTGACCAGGCCGAGCAGCCGCCACTCGGCATCCACGACCAGCACGCGCTCCAGGCGGTGCTTGTGCAGCAGCTCGAGCGCCTGCTCGCGGCTGGCGCCTTCGCGCACCGTGATCAGGCTCTTCTGCGGCGTCATCACGTTCTTCACCGGCTGGTCGAGCTTGGTCTCGAAGCGCAGGTCCCGGTTGGTGACGATGCCCACCACCTTGTCGCCCTTGAGCACCGGAAAGCCGGAGATGCGGTGCTGCTTCTGCAGCGCGATCGCGTCGCGCACCGGCAGCTCCGGGGCGATGGTCATCGGATCGCGCAGCACGCCCGATTCGAAGCGCTTCACCTTCGCCACCTCGGCCGCCTGCTGCTGCGGCGTGAGGTTCTTGTGGATGATGCCGAGGCCGCCTTCCTGCGCGATGGCGATGGCGAGCCGCGCCTCGGTGACCGTGTCCATCGCCGCGGACACGACCGGGATATTGAGCTCCAGTTGCCGGGTGAGGCGGGTCTTGAGGGAAACTTCGCGTGGCAGGACCCGCGAATGCGCGGGCAGGAGGAGGACATCGTCGAAGGTCAGCGCCTTCTGGATGACGCGCATGCTCAGCCTTTCATGCAAAGCGGCATTATACTCGCGTCTGCAGCGCCGACTGCGGCGCGTCGGCAGGCAAAGAGGAGCTGCGCATGACCAAAAGCGTGTTGCTGGCCGTGATGCTCGCGTTCGCGGCGTCCGCGTTCGCGCAGATGTACCGCTGGGTCGACAAGGACGGCCGGGTGCACTACACGGCGACGCCGCCGCCGCCGGGCGTGAAGGCGCGCACGCTGCAGGCGCCGGCGGCGGCAGTGCCCGCCGACGAGGCGGCGAAGGACGCCGCCGCCAAGGACGCGCCGCGCGGGCCGCTCACGCCCGCCGAGCAGGAGCAGGAGTTCCGCAAGCGCCAGCTCGAGGCGCAAACAGCGAGAGAGAAGCAGGCGCAGGCGGCCAAGGAGGCCGAAATCAAGCAGGGGAACTGCGATCGGGCGCGGGCAGCCCTGGCCACGTACGAGAGCGGCCAGCGCGTGGCGCGCACCAACGCGCAGGGCGAGCGCTACTACCTGGAGGAGGACGCGCTCGCGCGCGAGACCGATGCCGCGCGCCAGGCGGTGCGCGACTGGTGCGGCTGATCCCGCTCAGCGCGTGCGCCGCCGCGCGCGTTTGCGGCGCGCTTCCTTCGGGTCGACGCTGAGCGCCCGGTAGATCTCCACGCGGTCGCCGTCGGCGAGGCGCGTATCGAGACTGACGCGGCGCCCATGCACCCCGACGGCGCGCGCCACGTCCCTGCCCGCCGCCGCCAGCGCCGTGCGCACGGTGGCGCCCTCCTCCAGCTCGAGCCGTACACGCTCGAGCCGCGCGGGCCACGCTTCCAGCACCTCAACGCGCAGCTTGCCCATACAGCGTGTCGGCG
Organism: Burkholderiales bacterium; assembly: GCA_041568535.1. GTDB lineage: Bacteria > Pseudomonadota > Gammaproteobacteria > Burkholderiales > SG8-39 > JAABQT01. The sequence goes on from JBFFZT010000064.1 coordinate 2,656, forward strand.
CGCCGCTTGAAGGCGTCGACCATGGTGTCGGCGATGGTCTCGAACAGCGGCCCGAGCGCCTTGGAGACCAGCGCGCCGGCGAACTCGTACTCCATGGCGAACTCGATGCGTGCCGCACGCTCGCCGAGCGCGCTGAAGCGCCAGTGCGCCGCAAAGTGCCGGAACGGGCCTTTCAGCAGCCGCAGCTCGATCGCCTCATGCGGCCGGCCTTCGTTCTGGGTGGTGAACTCGTAGCGCAAGCCCTTCAGGCCGACGGCGAGCGTCGCCACCAGGCGCTGCCCCGCGCGCTCGCGCACGTGCGCCGCGCGGCACCAGGGCAGGAACTGCGGGTAGGCCTCGACGTCCTCGACCAGCGCGTACATCGCCGGCGCGGCGTGCTCGACGATGGCGGAGCGCGCGATGCGCTTCATGGGAGAATCGCGGCTCCATGTCGATCGTCCAGAACCGCAAGGCGTTCCACGACTACTTCATCGAAGAACGCTACGAAGCCGGGATCGCGCTCGAGGGCTGGGAAGTGAAGGCGATCCGCGCGGGACGCGCGCAGCTGGCCGACGCCTACGTGCTGATCAAGGGCGAGGAACTGTGGCTGATCGGCGGCAACATCACGCCGCTCGCCACGGTGTCCACGCACTACACCCCGGACCCCGCGCGCACGCGCAAGCTGCTGCTGCACGCCGAGGAGATCCGTCGCCTGATCGGCAAGGTGCAGCAGCGGGGCTACGCGCTGATCCCGCTCGACCTGCATTTCTCCAAGGGGCGCATCAAGCTCGAGATCGGCCTGGCGCGCGGCAAGCTCAAGCACGACAAGCGCGCTGCCGAGCGCGAGAAGCAGTGGCAGCGCGACAAGCAGAAGCTGCTACGCAGCCGCTGACGGCTCGGCCGCGCGCGCCGGCTCGGCCAGCGCGCGCCACGTGGCAACCACCGTATCGGGGTTGAGCGACAGGCTGTCGATGCCCTGCTCCATCAGCCAGCGCGCCAGGTCCGGGTGGTCCGAAGGGCCCTGCCCGCAGATGCCGACGTACTTCTTGTGCTTGCGGCAGGCGCGGATCGACATCGCCAGCAGCGCCTTGACCGCAGCGTTGCGCTCGTCGAACTCCTCGGCCACCAGCCCCGAGTCCCGGTCCAGCCCGAGCGTGAGCTGCGTAAGGTCGTTCGAGCCGATGGAAAAGCCGTCGAAGTGCTCGAGGAACGCCTCGGCGAGCAGCGCGTTCGAAGGCAGCTCGCACATCATGACGATCCGCAAGCCGTTCTCACCACGCCGCAGTCCGTTCTCGGCGAGCAGCGCAACGACGCGCCTGGCTTCGTCGACAGTGCGCACGAACGGCACCATCAGCTCAACGTTGGTCAGGCCGAGCTCGTCACGTACCTTGCGCAGCGCCGCGCACTCGAGGTCGAAGCAGGCGCGGTAGCTCTCGGCGAGGTAGCGCGCGGCGCCGCGAAAGCCAAGCATCGGATTCTCTTCCTCGGGCTCGTAGCGCTCGCCGCCCAGCAGCTTGCGGTACTCGTTCGACTTGAAGTCCGACAGGCGCACGATCACCGGCTTGGGCCAGAACGCCGCGGCGATGGTGGCCACGCCCTCGGCAAGCTTCTCGCTGAAGAACGTCACCGGGTCGGCGTAGCCGCGGGTTGCCGCGGCGACCTTGGCGCGCAGGTCGGCAGGCAGCTTCGCGTGCTCCAGGCAGGCGCGCGGATGCACGCCGATCTCGTTGTTGATCACGAACTCGAGCCGCGCCAGGCCGACACCGGCGTTCGGCAGCTGGGCGAAATCGAACGCCAGCTGGGGGTTGCCCACGTTCATGGCGATCTTGACCCCGATCTCGGGCATCGCGCCGCGCTCCACCGCGCTCACCTCGAACGGCAGGCTACCCTCGTAGACGTTCCCGGTATCGCCCTCGGCGCACGACACCGTCACCGCCTGCGCGTCGCGCAGTTTCTCGGTGGCGTCGCCGCAGCCCACCACCGCCGGGATGCCGAGCTCGCGCGCGATGATCGCGGCGTGGCAGGTGCGCCCGCCGCGGTTGGTGACGATGGCCGCTGCAAGCTTCATCACCGGCTCCCAGTTCGGGTCGGTCATGTCGGTGACCAGCACGTCGCCCTTCTTGACTTTCGACATGTGCGTGGCATCGGCGACCACGCGCACGGCGCCGGCGCCGATCTTGTGGCCGATGGCGCGCCCGGTGGCGAGGATCGGCCCGCGCTTCTTGAGCCGGAACTGCTCGTCGGTGCCGGTGTGCGAGCGCGACTTGACGGTCTCGGGCCGCGCCTGCAGCACGTAGATGCGCCCGTCGGCGCCGTCCTTGGCCCACTCGATGTCCATCGGGCGGCCATAGTGCTTTTCGATCGCCACCGCCGCGCGCGCCAGCTCGAGGACATCGGCGTCCGACAGGGAGAAGCGGTTGCGCTCGGCCTCGGGCACCTCGACCGTGCGCACCGAGCGCCCGGCGGCCGTCGCGTCGCCGTAGATCATCTTCTGCTGCTTGCTGCCGAGCGAGCGGCGTACGATCGCCGGCCGCCCGCGCTCGAGCATCGGCTTGTGGACGTAGAACTCATCCGGATTGACGGCGCCCTGCACCACCATCTCGCCCAGGCCGTAGGCCGCGGTGATGAACACCACGTCGCGAAAGCCGGATTCCGTGTCCAGCGTGAACATGACGCCGCTCGCGCCTCGATCGCTGCGCACCATCTGCTGCACGGCCGCTGACAGCGCCACGTCGCCGTGCGCGAAGCCCTGGTGGGCGCGGTAGGAGATCGCCCGGTCGTTGTACAGCGAGGCAAACACGTGCCGAATGGCCTGCAGCACGTTGTCGACGCCGCGGACGTTGAGGAAAGTTTCCTGCTGCCCGGCGAACGAGGCGTCGGGGAGGTCCTCAGCCGTGGCGGAGGATCTTATGGCAAACGATATTTCACTTGAGTATTGCTTCTCAATATCCTGATAATACTTACGAATATCTTGCTCAACGGCCTTGGGGAACGGAGCTTTCTCGATCCAGCCGCGAATCTCCGCCCCGCAGCGCGCGAGCGCTTCGACATCCCCCTCTTTCAGGCCTGCGATGCGTTTGGCGATGCGTGCGTCGAGGCCGTCCGCCTTCAGGAACTCGCGGTAGGCGTCCGCGGTGGTGGCGAAGCCGCCCGGCACGCGCAGGCCGGCGCCCTGCAGGGCGCCGATCATCTCGCCCAGCGACGCGTTCTTGCCGCCGACCTGCGGCAGGTCGGTCAGGCGCAGGTCCTTGAGCCACACAACTCTCATTTCCCTGCTATTTTAGCCGCATGCCGCAGCGCCGCACCGTGTTCTTCGTTTCCGACGGCACCGGCATCACGGCGCAGATGCTGGGCCACAGCCTGCTGACGCAGTTCGAGGGTCTGGAGTTTCACGAGGTCACCCTGCCGTTCGTCAATTCGCAGGAGCAGGCCGAGGATTGCCGCGCGCGCATCGACGAGGAAAACCGGCGCGGCAATGGCCAGCCCATCGTCTTCTCCACTCTGGTGAACGCCGAGCTGCGCGCCGTGGTGCGCAGGGCGGGCGCCGTGTTCGTCGATCTCTTCGAGACCTTCATCGATCCGCTGGAAGCGGCCCTCGGCGTGGCTTCCACGCACACCATCGGGCGCTCGCACAGCGCCATGGACAAGCCGGGCTATTCGCATCGCATGGAGGCGATCAATTTCGCCATGGCGCACGACGACGGCGCCTCGCACCGGGATCTGGATCAGGCCGACGTCATCTTGGTGGGTGTGTCGCGTTGTGGCAAGACACCCACCAGCCTGTACCTCGCGCTGCAGTTCGGCGTCAAGGCGGCGAACTACCCGTTGATCCCGGAGGACTTTGCGCGCATGCAGCTGCCGGCGGCGCTCGTGCCCTGCAAGCCGCGCCTGTACGGCCTGAGCATCGCGCCGCAGCGCCTGCGCGAAATCCGGCACGAGCGGCGTCCCGACAGCCGCTACGCCGACCTCGAGAACTGCCGCCACGAAGTCGAGCAGGCCGAGCGGCTGATGCGCCGCGAGGGCATCCGCTGGATCAATTCCACCGCCAAGTCGATCGAGGAGATCGCCACCAACATCCTGCGCGAGCTCAGGATCGAGCGCCCGATGTACTGAGCTGGCGCGCGCGCTCGTACAGCAGGATCGCCGCCGCCGCCGCGACGTTGAGCGATTCGACCCCCGGCGCGAGCGGGATGCTCACGCGATGCGAGGCGCGCGCTGCCGCGGCCGGGCTGACCCCCTGCCCTTCGGCGCCGAAGATCCAGCCCATGCGGCCCGTGAGATCCACGGCGGCTGGCGCCTCGCCGCCGGCCGCGACTGCGCAGACCAGTTTGCCGCCGAATCGCGCCAGGGCGTCCGCCAGGTCCGGAATCTCGATGACGCGCAACGCGAAGTGCGCTCCCATCGCGGCGCGCAGCACCTTGGGCGACCATGGGTCGGCGCAGCCGCGCCCCAGCACGGCCGTGTCCGCACCGAAGGCCGCGGCGCTGCGCAGCAGCGTGCCGGCGTTGCCTGCGTCCTGCACCGCGTCGAGGAACACGGCATGCGTGGCTCGCGCCACCTCGGGCGCTTGCCGTGGCAGCTCGATTTCCGCGGCCAGCCCCGCCGGGGTAACCGCGTCCGCGACCCAGCGAAAGAGCGCGTCGGGCAGCACCACCGGCGCCGGCCCGGCGCGTCCTGCCAGCGCTGAGATGTCGGTTCGGGCGAGGCCGCTCTCGCTGACGATCAGCGCCTTCGGCCGCGCCCCGCTGTCCAGGTAGGCCGAGAGCAGGTGCGCGCCCTCGATGAGCGCGCAGTGCTCGCTGCGCCGGCTGCGCGCATCGTGCGCCAGCGCGTGCCAGCGGCGCACGCGCGGGTTGTCCTTCGAGCGCAGCACGCTCACGCGCCAAGCGCCAGGCGTAC
>JBFFZT010000065.1:0-7488 GCA_041568535.1 Burkholderiales bacterium
CGGCAGCGCGTCGATGAACTCGATCTCCTTCGGGTACTCGTAGGGCGCGAGCCGCCCGCGCACGTGCTTCTGGATGTCTTCCTCCAGCGCCTTGGAAGCCTTCTGCCCCGGCTGCAGCACGATGAACGCCTTCACCACGGCACCGCGCGTGGCGTCGGGCTTGCCGATGACCGCCGCGTTGGCCACCGCCGGATGCTTGACGAGGCAGTTCTCGATCTCCGCCGGGCCGATGCGGTAGCCCGAGCTCTTGATGACGTCGTCCGAGCGGCCCTGATACCAGAGGTAGCCGTCCTCATCCATCTTCGCCTGATCGCCGGTGCAGCCCCAGTCGCCGATGTACTTTTCCTGCGTCGCCTGCGGATTCTTCCAGTACTCGAGGAAATGCACCGGGTCGCGCTCGCCGTGGCAGAAGCGATGCACCGCCACTTCGCCCAGCTCGCCGCGCGGCACCTCGTTGCCCTCGCCGTCGATCACCGCGACGCGATGCCCCGGGTACGGCCGGCCGATCGAGCCGGGCTTGACCGGCCAGGCCGCCTGGCAGTTGCCGACCACGTAGTTGATCTCGGTCTGGCCGAACATCTCGTTGAGGGTCACGCCGAGCTGCTCGCGCGCCCACTCGACCAGCGTCGCGCCCACCGCCTCGCCCGCGCTCATCACCGAGCGCAGCTTGAGCTGGTACTTTTCCTTGGGCGCCGGCACCGCCTTCATCATCAGCTTGAGCGCCGTGGGAAACAGGAACGAGTTGCGCACGCCGTACTTCTCGAGCAGGTAGTAGGCGCGCTCCGCGTCGAAGCGGCCGCGGAAGCCGACGATCGGCACGCCGTAGAGCCACGCCGGCAGCAGCGCGTCCATCAGCCCGCCGGTCCAGGCCCAGTCGGCGGGCGACCAGAAGATGTCCCCCGGCTGCGGAAAGAAGTCGTGCGAGTGCACGAACCCCGGCACGTTGCCGAGCATGATGCGGTGGGGTTTCAGCGCGCCCTTCGGCGGGCCGGTGGTGCCGCTGGTGTAGATGATGAGCGACGGATCCTCGGCGTGCGTGTCGACGAGGCTGAAGCCCGAGCCTGCTTTCGCCAGCAGGTCTTCCCACGCGTGCACGCCCGACTCGCGCGCGCCGCCCACGCCGATCACGTGGCGCAGGTGCGTGAGCCTGTCCTTCACCGCCCACAGGTTGGCGATCGTGGTCGGCTCGACGATGGCGACGCTCACCTCGGCGTGCTCCATGCGGTACTCGAGCGCGTCGGGGCCGAAGAGGTGCGACAGCGGCACCGCGACGGCGCCCATCTGGAACAGCGCGATGTAGGCGATCGCGGTCTCGGGGCGCTGCGGCAGCAGGATGGCGACGCGGTCGCCGCGCTTCACGCCCAGGCCCGCCAGCGCGTTCGACAGGCGGTTCGCTTCGCGCTGCACGTCGGCGAAGGTCAGCCGGGCGCTCGCCCCGGCCTCGTCCTCCCAGTGCAAGGCGACGCGCTTGGGGTCCGCGGCCCACTGCCCGCAGCAGGCCTGCGCGATGTTGTAGCGCTCGGGCACCCGCCAGCGATGGGCCGCGTAGAGTTCGTCGTAGCGGTCGGGCATCGCGCGCATTCTATACTTCGCCCATGACGCCCCAAGCCCTGGTTTTCGACGCCTACGGCACGCTCTACGACGTGCATTCCGTGATCCGCCGCTGCGACGAGCTGTGGCCCGGCAAGGGCGCGGCGCTGTCGCAGCTGTGGCGCCAGAAGCAGCTCGAGTACACGTGGCAGAGAAGCCTCATGCGGCGCTACGCGCCGTTCTCGCAGATCACGCGGGAAGCCCTCGCCTATGCCTGCGAGTCGCTCAAGCTGCCGCTGGACGCCGCGAAGTCCGAATCGCTGATGCAGGAGTACCTGAAGATCTCGGCCTACCCCGACGTGCCCGACGCGCTGACCAAGCTCAAGGGCAAGAAGGCGATCCTCACCAACGGCTCGCCCGACATGATCGAGCCGCTGGTGAAGCACTCCGGATTGAAGTTCGACGCCGTGCTGAGCGTGGACGCGATCAAGCAGTTCAAGCCGGTGCCCGAGGTGTACCAGCTCGCCGTCGACCGCCTGGGCGTGGCGAAGGAGGCGATCGGCTTCGTCTCCTCCAACTGCTGGGACGCGCTCGGCGCCAAGTCCTTCGGCTTCAACGTGTACTGGATCAACCGCACGGGCGCGCCGGTGGACAAGCTCGGCTTTGCGCCCGACGCCCTGCTCGGCTCGCTCGGAGACCTGCCTGAAGTTCTGCGCTAACTGCGGCGCCCCGGTCGCACGCCGAGTGCCGCCCGGCGATTCGCTGCCGCGCTATGTGTGTGACGCGTGCGGCGAGATCCACTACCAGAACCCGAAGCTCGTGGTCGGCGCGCTCGCCGAGCACGACGGGCGCGTGCTGCTGTGCCGCCGCGCCATCGAGCCGCGCTACGGCTACTGGACGCTGCCCGCGGGGTTCATGGAGAACGACGAGACCGCGGCCGATGCGGCGCTGCGCGAAACGCTGGAAGAGGCCGGCGCGCGCATTGCGCTCGATGCGCCCTTCAGCATGATCTCGGTGCCGCGGGTCAATCAGGTGCACCTCTTTTACCGGGCGCGCGTCCTGGACCTCGAGTTCAAGCCCGGCGAGGAGAGCCTGGAAGTGGCCCTAATGGAGGAAGCCCGCATCCCCTGGAAGGACATCGCCTTTCGCACCGTCGGCCTGACGCTTCGGCACTGGTTCGCCGACCGCGCCAAAGGCGACTTCGGCTTTCACGCCGAGGACCTGCCGCTCCGCTAGAATCCGCAGCAAAAGGGGAGGCGCCATGAAAAGAGCATCCTTGCTGGTCCCGCTATTCGCCTTCGCCCCGCTCGCCGCGGCCGCGGACGCCAAGCTCGACCCGGCCAACACCGCCTGGATGATCACGGCCTCGGTGCTGGTGCTGTTCATGACGCTGCCCGGGCTCGCCCTGTTCTACGCCGGTTTGGTGCGCGCGAAGAACGTGCTCTCGGTGCTGATGCAGTGCTTCGCCATCGCCTGCGGCGCGACGCTGGTGTGGGTGGTGGCGGGCTACAGCCTCGCGTTCAGCGACGGCGGCAGCCTCAACGCCTGGATCGGCGGCCTGGACAAGGCGTTCCTGCTCGGCGTCGATTCGAAGGCGCTGTCGGGCTCGATCCCCGAGACCGTGTTCGCGATGTTCCAGCTCACCTTCGCCATCATCACCCCGGCGCTGGTGGTCGGCGCCTACGCCGAGCGCGTGCGCTTCGGCGGCATGCTCCTGTTCAGCATGCTGTGGCTGCTCATCGTGTACGTCCCGATCGCGCACTGGGTCTGGGGCGGCGGCTGGCTGCAGCAGATGGGCGTGATGGATTTCGCCGGCGGGCTGGTGGTGCACCTGAACGCGGGCCTCGCGGCGCTGGTGTGCGCGCTGGTGCTCGGGGTGCGCCGGGGCTTCCCGGAAACCGCGATGCCGCCGCACAACATGACGATGGCGGTGACCGGCGCGTGCCTGCTGTGGGTGGGCTGGTTCGGATTCAATGCGGGCAGCGCGCTCGCTGCCGACGGCACCGCGGGCATGGCGATGCTGGTGACGCACATCGGCGCGGCCACCGGCTCGCTTGCCTGGCTGGTGTGCGAATGGCTGCGCTACGGCAAGCCTTCCGTCCTCGGCATCGTCACCGGGATGGTGGCGGGCCTGGGCACGATCACGCCGGCGTCCGGGTTCGTGGGGCCGCTCGGCGCGATCGCCATCGGCGCCGCCGCCGGCGTGGTCTGCTTTACCGCCACCAGCTACATGAAGCGCTCGCTCGGCGTGGACGATTCGCTGGACGTGTTCCCGGTGCACGGCGTGGGCGGCATCCTGGGTACGATCCTCACCGGGGTGTTCGTCGCCGCCGCCCTGGGGGGCGCCGGCCTGCCCGAAGGACGCTCGATGGGCGGCCAGGTCCTGATCCAGCTCGGCGGCGTGCTCGCCGTTGCGGTGTGGTGCGGGGTCGGCACCTGGATCCTGCTCAAGCTGACCCAGGCCGTCGCCGGCCTGCGCGTGGGCGGCGAGGCCGAGACCGAGGGCCTCGACACCCACCTGCACAACGAGAAGGGCTACAACCTGTAGGGTTAGAATCGAAGGCGCAATGGAGCGCCGCGACTTCATCAAGTTCTGCGCCGCCTCGGCCGCCGCGGCGGGCGCCCCCGCAGTGTCGGCGGACGCACGACCGCACCTGTACCAGCGCGTCAGGCTGGTCAGCGAGAGCGGCGCGGCGCTGCGCGCGCGCGATCTGCCGCCCGACCGCAATCTGATCTTCCATTACCCCTACGCCGCGACGCCCTGCTTCCTGCTGAACCTGGGCCGCCCGGTGCCGGGCGCGGCGCAGCTGAAGACGGTGGACGACAAGCCCTACGAGTGGCGCGGCGGCGTGGGCGCGGGGCGCTCGATCGTCGCCTACTCGGCGATCTGCGCGCACAAGCTCACCTATCCCACGCGCGACATCAGCTTCATCAGCTTCCGTGCCGAGAAGACCGTCGGCAACAAGTTCGCGCGCGTCATCCACTGCTGCTCCGAGCACAGCCAGTACGACCCGGCCGCGGGCGGCCGGGTGCTGGCCGGGCCCGCGCCGCAGCCGCTGGCGTCGATCCTGCTCGAGCACGACGCCGCCACCGACCAGCTGTACGCGGTCGGCACGCTCGGCGGGGAGATGTTCGAGGAGTTTTTCGCCAAGTACGAGTTCCGCCTCGCGCTGGAGAATGGCGGCGCGCTGCGCCGCGCCGTGGACGGCGTCGCGCCGGTCACGCCCCTGGAGCGCTACTGCAAGCAGCAGGTGAAGTGCTGAAATGGCTCGGCCCCGGCGACCCCTTCCCGCCGGTGCAAAGCGCGCTGCAGAATCCCGCCGGGCTGCTGTGCGCGGGCGGCGACCTGTCGGCCGCGCGCCTGCTCGAGGGCTACCGCCAGGGGATCTTCCCCTGGTACTCGGGCGACGAGCCGATCCTGTGGTGGTCGCCCGACCCGCGCATGGTGCTGTACTGCGACGAGCTCAAGGTGAGCCGGTCCCTGTCGAAGAGCCTGCGCAACAAGGGCTACGAGGTGCGCGTCGACACGGCGTTCCGCCAGGTGCTCGCGGGCTGCGCCGGGCCGCGCGCCGACAGCGGCGGCACCTGGCTCGGCGAGGACATGCGCATCGCTTACGCGCGGCTGCACCGCGCCGGCCATGCGCATTCGTTCGAGACCTGGCGCGGCGACGAGCTGGTCGGCGGCCTGTACGGCGTGGCGCTGGGGCGCATGTTCTACGGGGAGTCGATGTTCTCGCGCGCCACCGACGCCTCCAAGGTCGCCCTGGTGGCGCTGGTCGCCGAGCTGCGCCGGCGCGACATGCCCCTCATCGACTGCCAGGTAAGGACGCCGCTGCTCGCCGCCCTCGGCGCGCGCGAGATCCCGCGGCGCGCGTTTTTGCGCGAATTGGCGGCGTTGGTACACTACGACGCGCCTCCTGGGAAATGGACGCGAATGACGGAGCCCGATGTCCCGGCTGAATGACCTGCCGCACGCGGTACTGCAGTTCTACGTCACCGCGCCGTACCCCTGCAGCTACCTGCCCGAGCGCATGGCGCGCTCGCAGGTGGCGACGCCCTCGCACCTCATCACCACCGACCTGTACGGCGACCTGGTCAAGTCCGGCTTTCGCCGCAGCGGCATCTTCACCTACCGCCCGCACTGCGACAGCTGCCGCGCCTGCGTGCCGGTGCGCATCCCGACCCGCGAGTTCGTCGCCAGCCGCTCGCAGCGGCGCGCCTGGAAGGAGCACGCCGGGCTCACGGCGCAGGTGCAGCCGCTGAAGTTCCGCCTCGAGCACTACGCGCTGTACCTGCGGTACCAGTCCAAGCGCCATTCGGGCGGCGGCATGGACAACGACAGCCGCGACCAGTACTCGCACTTCCTGCTGCAGAGCCGCGTCGACACCCGCCTCGTGGAGTTCCGCGACCAGGGGCAGCTGGTGATGGTGTCGATCGTGGACTACCTGCCCGACGGCCTGTCCTCGGTCTACACCTTCTTCGAGCCCGATCGCCGCGGCGCGAGCTACGGCACCTACAACGTGATGTGGCAGATCGAGGCCTGCCGCGCGCTCGACCTGCCGTACCTGTATCTCGGCTACTGGATCCGCGAGAGCCCGAAGATGGCCTACAAGTCGCGCTTCCTGCCGATCGAGGGCTTCAGCGGCGGCGGCTGGCGGCGCCTGTCCGAAGCGGATCTCGCGCGCATGCGCTTCTGAGGATGCTCTATGCGCTGGCGCGGCCCCTGCTCTTTCGCCTCGACCCGGAGCGGGCCCACGCGCTGACGCTGGAGCTGGCCGACGCGCCGCTGCGCTTCGGCCTGCTGCGCGTGGCACGCGCGCCCGGCGCGCCGGTGCGCGCCATGGGACTGGAGTTTCCGAACGCGGTCGGGCTTGCCGCCGGCCTCGACAAGGACGCCGCGCACGTCGACGCGCTCTCGCGCCTCGGGTTCGGCTTCATCGAGGTGGGCACCGTGACGCCGCGCCCGCAGCCCGGCAACCCGCGCCCGCGCCTGTTTCGGCTGCCGCGCGCCGAGGCGCTCATCAACCGCATGGGCTTCAACAACGTCGGCCTGGACGCGTTCCTCGAGAACCTCGCGCGCGCGAGCTGGCGCGGCATCCTCGGTATCAACATCGGCAAGAACGCCGACACGCCGATCGAGCGCGCGGCGGACGACTACGCCGCCTGCTTCGAGCGGGTCTATGCGCGCGCGAGCTACGTCACCGTGAATGTCAGCTCCCCGAACACGAAGAACCTGCGCGAGCTGCAGGAAGACCGGCAGCTCGACGCGCTGCTCGCGCGGCTCGCGGGGCTGCGCGCGCCGCTCGAGCAGCGCCACGGCCGGCGCGTGCCGCTCGCGCTGAAGGTGGCGCCGGACCTGGAAGGCGCGCAGGTGCAGGCGATCGCCGATTGCGTGCGCCGGCATGGCGTGGACGGGGTCATCGCCACCAACACGTCGACGGCACGCGAAGGCGTGGCAGGCCTGCCCCATGCCGAGGAAGCGGGCGGGCTCTCCGGCGCGCCGATCCGCAGCCGCAGCACCGCCACGCTCGCCGCGCTCGCCGCCGCGCTGAAGGGCGAAGCCGCACTGATCGGGGTGGGCGGGATCCTCGCCGGCGCGCACGCCGTGGAGAAGCTCGACGCCGGCGCTTCCCTGGTGCAGCTGTACACGGGCCTCATCTACCGCGGACCCGACCTGGTCGCCGAATGCGTATTGGCCTGCCGCAAGAGATCAAGGACGGCGAGCAGCGCGTCGCGCTGACGCCGGCCGGCGTGGCGGCGCTGGTGCGCGCTGGCCATGCGGTCGTCTTCGAGCCCGGCGCCGGGGCCGGCGCCGGCTTTGCCGACGCGGACTACGCACGGGCCGGCGCCGCGGCAGGCCCGGCCTGGGACGGCGAGCTGGTGGTCAAGGTGAAGGAGTTGCAGCCCGCGGAGTACGCGAAGCCGCGCCGCGGCCAGACGGTGTTCGGCTTCCAGCAG
>JBFFZT010000066.1:0-7461 GCA_041568535.1 Burkholderiales bacterium
GATGGGCGCGGGCGCGAACACCGAAGACCTGGATTTCGATTCGGTGCAGCGCGGCAACGCCGAGATCCAGCGCCGCGCGCAGGAGGTGATCGACCGCTGCTGGGAGCTTGGCGAGGCCAATCCGATCCTGTCCATCCACGATGTCGGCGCCGGAGGGCTGTCCAACGCGCTGCCCGAGCTCGCGCACGGCGCGGGGCGTGGCGCGCGGCTCGATCTGCGCGCCGCGCCGTCCGAGGACTCGGGCATGTCACCGCGCGAGATCTGGTGCAACGAGGCGCAGGAGCGCTACGTGCTGGCCATTGCGCCGGCCGCGCTCGAGCAATTCCGCGCGCTGTGCGAGCGCGAGCGCTGCCCGTTTGCGGTGCTCGGCACGGCGACCGCGGACGGTCGCCTGCGCGTCGACGATCCACAGCTGAAGGAGACGCCGGTCGACGTGCCGCTGGACGTGATCCTCGGCAAGCCGCCGAAGATGCTGCGCGACGTAACGCGCGCGGCGCGCCGCGGCGACGCGTTTGCGCTCGACGCGCTCGAGCTGAAAGAGGCCGCGTACCGCGTGCTGCGCCATCCGGCGGTCGCGGACAAGACTTTCCTCGTCGCCATCGGCGATCGCACGGTGGGCGGCCTGTGCTCGCGCGACCCGTTCGTCGGGCCCTGGCAGGCGCCGGTGGCCGATTGCGCGGTCACGCTCATGGACTACGAAAACGTCGCCGGGGAGGCCTTCGCCCTCGGCGAGCGCACGCCGCTCGCCGCGGTGAACGCCCCGGCCTCGGGGCGCATGGCCGTGGGCGAGGCGATCACCAACCTCGCCGCGGCGCGCATCGGCGCGCTGGAGCGCGTGAAGCTTTCGGCCAACTGGATGGCCGCGGCCGGCACGCCCGGCGAGGACGCCGCCCTGTACGACACGGTGCGGGCCGTCGCCATGGAGCTGTGCCCGGCGCTCGGCGTCTCGATCCCGGTGGGCAAGGATTCGCTGTCCATGCGCACCGCGTGGGACGGCAAGGAAGTCGTGGCGCCGGTGTCGCTCATCGTCAGCGCCTTTGCCCCGGTGGTGGACGTGCGCGGCACGCTCACGCCGCGGCTGCGCACCGACGCCGGGGAAACCGAGCTCCTGCTGATCGACCTGGGCCAGGGCCGCAACCGGCTCGGCGGCTCGATCCTCGCGCAGGTGCACGCGAAGTTCGGCGCCGAGGTGCCGGACCTCGACGACCCGCGGCGTCTGGCGGGATTCTTCGGCGCGGTGCAGAAGCTCGCGCGGGAGGCGCTGATCCTCGCTTACCACGACCGCTCGGACGGCGGGCTGTTCGCCTGCGTGTGCGAGATGGCGTTCGCGGGGCGCTGCGGCGTGACGCTGAACCTCGACAGCGTCGCCTTCGACGCGCTCACCGAGGACGTGGACGGCTTCAGGAAGAGCGGCGAGGAGCAGCTTTCGGGGCGCGTGCGCGAGCAGATCCTGCAGTGCCTGTTCGCCGAAGAGCTGGGGGCGGTGCTGCAGATCCGCGCCGCGGACCGCTCGAAGGTCATGGAGACGCTGCGCGCCGCGGGGCTGGGCCCGGTGTCGCACCTCATCGGGACGCTGAACACGCGCGACGAGATCCGTTTCACGCGCAGCGCGAAGCCGGTGTTCGCGGAAAAACGCGTCGAGCTGCAGCGTGCCTGGTCGCAGACCACCTATCTGATGCAGAAGCTGCGCGACAACCCGGCGTGCGCCCAGGAAGAGTACGACCGCATTCTCGACGCTGCGGACCCGGGCCTCGCGGTGGCCCTGACCTACGACCCCAAGGCGCTGTTCGTGAACGCCGGGGCACGCCCGCGCATCGCCATCCTGCGCGAGCAGGGCGTGAACGGGCAGGTCGAGATGGCGGCGGCGTTCACGCGCGCCGGCTTCGAGGCGGTGGACGTGCACATGTCGGACCTGATCGCCGGGCGGCTGTCGCTGGAGACCTTCCGCGGCTTCGCCGCCTGTGGCGGGTTCTCCTACGGCGACGTCCTGGGCGGCGGCCAGGGCTGGGCGAAGTCGATCCTGTTCAACGCCCGCGCGCGCAAGGCGTTCGAGGCGTTCTTCGCCCGGCCGGACACCTTTGCGCTGGGCGTATGCAACGGCTGCCAGATGATGGCGGCGCTGAAGGAGATGGTGCCCGGGGCTGCGCACTGGCCGTCGTTCCAGCGCAACCGCTCGGAGCAGTTCGAGGCACGGCTGGTGATGGTGGAAGTGGTGGAAAGCCCGTCGCTGTTCTTCAAGGGCATGGCGGGAAGCCGCATGCCGATCGCCACCGCGCACGGCGAGGGCAGGGCCGAGTTTGCTTCCGCCGCCGACCAGCAAGCGGCGCTGGTGGCGCTGCGCTTCGTCGACAACCGGGGGCAGGTGACGCAGGCCTATCCGCTGAATCCGAACGGGTCGCCGGCGGGGATCACCGGGCTGACGACCGCCGACGGGCGCTTCACGGTGCTGATGCCGCACCCGGAGCGGGTGTTTCGCACCGTGCAGATGTCGTGGGCGCCGGACGGGATGGGGGAGGATTCGCCGTGGATGCGGATATTCAGGAACGCCCGCGAATGGGTGAAGTGACCCTAAGGCGCCGCGCATGACGAGCGTCGCGAACGTCGCCGTCGCCCTGGTCGCGCTGCTGCACGTGAGCTTTCTCGTGCTGGAGATGTTCCTCTGGGACAGGCCGCGCGGCCGGAAGATCTTCGGCCTCACGCCGGAGTTTGCCGCGGCAACGAGAGCCCTGGCCGCGAATCAGGGCCTGTACAACGGCTTTCTCGCCGCGGGGCTGATGTGGGGCCTTGCGCTCGGCGCCGGCGGCGACGCGATCAAGATCTTCTTTCTCGCCTGCGTCATCGTCGCGGGCGTATTCGGCGCGCTCACCGTGAAGCTGAACATACTCTGGGTGCAGGCGCTCCCGGGCGCCGTGGCCCTCGCCCTGGTGCTGCTGGCATGACGCCGCGCGCCGCTCAGTCCGCCGCGCGTCGCTCCCGCAGCACCTGACGCGCCGCCTCGCGCTCGGCGCGCGACTCCAGCTGCAGCGTGTAGGCGGCGTAGTACTTGAATACGTCGCGCACGTACAGCACCGGCTCGCGCCCCACCGCGCGCCCGGCCGCGATCTCGACGTTGTCGAACCAGATATCCGCGTCGAGCCCCTGGCGCTGCGCCCGCGAGCGCAGGCGCGAGATGCGCGTCGGCCCCGCGTTGTAGGCGGCGACCGCGAACAGCGTGCGATTCTGCTCGTCGAGCTCCGGGTCGTCGAAGTAGCGGTCCATCAGCGAGCGCAGGTACTTCACGCCGGCGTGGATGTTGGGCTCGAGGCGGCGGATGTCGCCCACGGCCATGGCGCGGCCGGTCTCGGGCAGCAGCTGCATGATGCCGATGGCGCCGGCGGGGCTGCGCGCGCCCTGGTCGAGGCGCGATTCGCGGTAGCCCTGCGCGGCGACCATCAGCGGGTCGACGCCATAGCGCTCGCCGTACTTGCGGAACAGGGCGATGGTCTTCTCGAACTTGCGCCACTCCGAGGAGCGCGTCGCGTTCTCGATGCGGCGGATGCGCCGGCGCGTCTCCAGCAGCTCCCACTCGGTGAGCTTGCCGTAGTGCTTGCGGCTCTTGAGAAAGGCGTTCACCTCCTTTTCGAGCTGCGGGCTGCCCTGGCGGAACGCCCAGGCGATGTCGGCGCCGGTGCGCAGCGCGAGCTGCGGCCGCGGCTTGATCCGCGGCAGGATCTTCGCCCACAGCTTCGCTTTCCAGTCGTCGACGACGATGATTTCCAGCAGGCCCGCGCTCAGCATCTCCATCAGGTCCTCGTCCTCGAGCGCGTCGGGCACGAGGCGCATCTGCATCGGCCTGAGGCCGTCGCGCGCGAAGCGCTCGTTCAGCTCGACCAGGCTGTCGTAGTAGCTCGAGTGCCGGCGCACGTGCACCTCGCGCCCGGCGAGGTCCGCGAGCCGCAGGAGCCGCGGCGAGGCCGGCCCGGTGACCACGATCTCGGAGACGTTCTTCAGCTCCGGCACCGAGAAGTCGACCTGCGCCTGCCGCGACGGCGTGATGGTGAGGTTCGCCACCGCGATGTCGCCGCGCCCCTCGCGCAGGTGCTCGATCAGCTTGTCGCGCGGCGTGGGGATCAGGGCCACGGTGATCGGCCGCGCGCCCAGGCTGCGGCGGTACTTGCGATTGATCCAGCGCTCGAACTCGCGCACCGAGTCGGCGCTGATGCCGCGCTGCTTGCCGCGGTCGCTGTAGAACAGCGTGCGGCTGTGCGCGAGCAGGGCGCGCACCAGCCGCGCCTGCTTCATCTCGTCGAAGTCGCGCACCGCGGGCGCCGTCAGCCGCTCGAGGTCGAGCGCCGCGCGCTCACGCCCGTCCTGCGACAGGGCGCCGAGCGGCAGCCCGAGCAGCAGGGACAGGAGCAGGCCGCGGCCGCGCGGCTTTCGGGGTGTCGGGGGCAAGCGACCGATTCTAGCCGCAGCGCGGCTATCATCGGGGGCATCGATGGCGCTGGTCACGCACAGAGGCGGCTGCCACTGCGGGCGCGTGCGCTTCGAGGTCGACGCCCCCGCGCACCTCGAGGTGACCGAATGCAACTGCTCGATCTGCGCGAAGACCGCGTACCTGCACCTCATCGTGCGCAAGGAGCGCTTCCGGCTGCTGTCGGGCGAGGACAGCCTCACGGTGTACGAGTTCAACACGCGCACCGCCAGGCACCTGTTCTGCGCTGTCTGCGGCATCAAGTCGTTCTACGTGCCGCGCTCACACCCTGACGGCGTCAGCGTCAACGCGCGCTGCCTGGACGAGGGCACGGTGACCGGCATGTCTGTCCGCCCCACGGACGGCAGGCACTGGGAGCAGGCCTACCCCGCGGGACGCGGCACGTTCGCCGAGTGATCGCACCAGCGCCGCGCCGGGGTGTCTAATGGCGCCTGGACCCCAGCCAAGGAGCCCCAGCCATGCCCACGTTCATCGCGCTTGCGAACTTCACCGACCAGGGCGTCAAGACCGCCAAGGACAGCGTCAACCGCGCCGAGGCCGTCAAGTCGATGGCCGAGAAACACGGCGTCAAGCTGAAGGACATCTACTGGACCATGGGCGCCTACGACGTGGTGGCGATCTTCGAGGCGCCGGACGGGCCGACGATGTCCGCGGTGTCGCTGGCGATCGCCGCCGCCGGCAACGTGCGCGCGCAGACGCTGCGCGCCTACCCGAAGGACGAGATGAAGGAGATCCTGAAGAAGCTGCCCTGATGGCCGAGACCCGCCCCGATCCCGACCTGGCGCTCGACCGCGAGGCGATCGAGCGCCACGTGCGCAAGCTCGTGGCCGAGAAGGCGCGGCGCGAGGCGCTGAAGCACGAGCTGCTGCACGGCCGCAGGCTGTCGGTCCCGGAGATGCTCGGGCTCGCCCTCGCGGTGGTGGCGGTGGTCGCGGTGGCTGCGCTCGCGCTCATCGCGCAGCGCTAGGACGCCGCAGATAATGAGACAATGCGGCCATGAGCGATCCTGAACATCAAGCGCGCCTCGCCCGCCTGCGGGAACTGCTGCAGATTCCGGACCGGGAGCGCACCGACGAGCAATGGGACGAGCTGAACGAGCTCGAGATCGTGCTGGCGAGCAGCAACCGGCAGGGCGCGCCGCGCCCGGAGCAGCAGGGGCAGAACCGCCCGCGGCACGGCGGTGGCCAGCACCCGGGCAACCCGGGGCGCAAGTTCCACAACCGGCCGCCCAAGCGGCGGGGACCGCCGCCCGGCCGCTAGGCGGCCCACCGGCGTTAACAAAAGGGAGGGCGTATGAACCAGTATCAACCCTGGGCGCTATTGGTCGGGCGCATTTTGCTGGCCTACATGTTCGTCGTTTCGGGCTGGGGCAAGATCATGAACTTCGCCGGCACCGCCGGCTACATGGCATCCAAGGGCATGCCGCTGGTCGAGCCGCTGCTGGTCGGGGCGATCGTCATCGAGCTGATCGGCGGCCTGATGCTCGCCGTCGGCTGGAAGGCGCGCTGGGCGGCGTGGGCGATCTTCGGCTTCGTCGCGCTGGCCACCGTGATCTTCCACGACTTCTGGGCGGTTCCCGCGGAGCAGGTGCGGCTGCAGACCATCATGTTCAACAAGAATCTCGCCATCATGGGCGGCATGCTCTACGTGGCGTTCATGGGCCCGGGCAAGCTCAGCCTGGACAAGTCATAGGAGGAGCCGAATGGCCATCACGCGTCACGAACCCGGACCGCTGCTGTCGCTCGCGGTCGAGCACGGCGATACCGTCTACCTGGCGGGCGTCGTCGCCAAGAACCTCAAGAACGACGTCAAGGGCCAGACCGAGGAAGTGCTGGCGGAGATCGACCGGCTGCTCGCCAAGGCGGGCTCCAGCAAGTCGAAGATCCTGCAGGCCACCATCTGGGTGAACGACATCCGCCATCGCGCGGCGATGAACGAGGTGTGGACGAAGTGGGTGGACCCCAAGAACCTGCCGGGGCGCGCCTGCATCGAGGCGAAACTGGCCGATCCCAACGCGCTGGTCGAGATCATGGTGACCGCGGCGAAGTAACCCGCGGCCACCCGTGAGGCGGGGCTACTCCCCGCGCTTGTAGACGATCTTCTTCGTCCCGCCGTCGCAGGTGCCGACGACCTTGCCGTCCTCGGGCGCGTCCTTGTCGACGATGGTGGTGGTGAACACCTTGACGCCGTTCGCCGTGATCTTGGCGTCGATCTCGCTCTTCAGCTCGTTGCAGTCCTTTCTCTGCGCGAGGGCGGGCGTGACGGCGAGGGCGAGCAGCAGGGCCAGTGCGGTCTTGTACATGCGGTGACTCCCGTGGTGGGTTCGTGAAGCGCCGCTATTGTGCACCTGGCGCTACAGCATTTCCAGCGGCCGCGCCTTCTTCGGCGGCGGGAAGGCGGTGTCCAGCGCCCGCAGCGCTTCGGCATCGAGTCTCAGCTCCAGCGCCTTGTGGTTTTCGCGCACGTGCGCGACCGAAGCCGCCTTTGGAATCGCCACCACGCCTGCCTGCCTGAGCACCCAGGCGAGCGCCACCTGCGCCGGGGTCGCGCCCAGCCGACGCGCGACTTCGTTCAGGGCCTTGTGGCCCAGGATGCGCCCTTGCTCGACCGGCGAGTACGCCATGACCGCGATGCCGCGCTCGCGGCACCAGGGCAGGAGGTCGAACTCGATACCGCGGCGCGAAAGGTTATAGAGCAGCTGATTCGTGGCACAGGCCTTGCCGCCCGGAACCGCGGCCAATCGCTGCATCTCCCCGAGGTCGAGGTTGCTCACGCCCCAGGAACGGACTTTCCCCGCGGCGAGCAGGTCCTCGAAGCCGCGCACGGTGTCCTCGAGCGGGTGCGAGCCCGACCAGTGCAGAAGGTACAGGTCGAGGAAGTCGGTCTGCAGCCGCTTGAGACTCGCCTCGCAGGCGCGCACCACGCCCTTGCGCGAGGCGTTCGACGGCAGCACCTTGCTGACGAGGCAGATCCTGTCGCGCACGCCC
>JBFFZT010000067.1:0-7447 GCA_041568535.1 Burkholderiales bacterium
ATGAACTCGCCGCCGCCCAGGCGCGCGTTCGAGCCCGCCGCGTTCAGCCGGCCGCCGATCACGAACGTCGGATCGAGGCCGCCCTCGGCCAGCACGCTGGCGACCAGGCTGGTGGTGGTGGTCTTGCCGTGCGTGCCGGCGATCGCGATGCCCTGCTTGAAGCGCATCAGCTCGGCGAGCATCAGCGCGCGCGGCACCACCGGCACGCGGCGTGCGCGCGCCGCCTGCACCTCGGGGTTGTCCGCGCGCACCGCGCTCGATACCACCACTGCGTCGGCGCCGTCGATGTTTCCGGCCGCGTGCGCCGTCGCCACGCTCGCGCCGAGCTCGGCGAGGCGCCGGGTCGCCGGGCTTTCGGCGAGGTCCGAGCCGCTCACCTGGTAGCCGAGATTCAACAGCACCTCGGCGATGCCCGACATGCCGGAGCCGCCGACGCCGATGAAGTGGATGTGCCGGACCTTGTGCTTCATCCGGCGATCTCCATGCAGCGCGCGGCCACCAGGCGCGCGGCGTCGGGCTTGCCCAGCGCGCGCGCCTTGCGCGCCATCTCCAGCAGGCGCGGGCGGTCGAGCGAGCGCAGCGTGTCGGCGAGCTTGCGCGGCGTGAGCTCGGGCTGCGGCAGCAGCAGCGCCGCGCCCTGCTCCGCCAGGAAGCGCGCATTGGCGCTCTGATGATCGTCCACGGCGTGCGGAAACGGCACCAGCACGCTCGCCACGCCGCCCGCCGAGAGCTCGGCGATGGTGATTGCGCCGGCGCGGCAGATGACCAGATCCGCCTCGGCGTAGCGCTGCGCCATGTCGTCGATGAAGGGCACGAGCTCGCCTTCGACGCCCGCGGCGCGGTAGTTCGCGCGCAGCGCCTCGAGGTGCTTGTCGCCGGACTGGTGCACCACCGTCGGCCGCGGCTCGAGCAGCGCCAGCGCCTGCGGCACGCACTCGTTCAGCGCCTGCGCGCCGAGGCTGCCGCCGACCACGAGCAGCCTGAGCGGCCCGCTGCGTCCGGCGAAGCGCGCCTCGGGAGGCGCGATCGCGGCGATGTCGCGCCGCACCGGGTTGCCGGTCCATTCGGCGCCCTTGAGCGCATCGGGAAACGCCGTCATCGCCTTGTCCGCCAGCGCGGCGAGCACGCGGTTGGTGAGGCCGGCGATGGCGTTCTGCTCGTGCACCGCGAGCGGGCGCGCGAGCAGCGAGGCCATCATGCCGCCGGGAAACGCGACGTAGCCGCCCATGCCCAGCACCACGTCCGGGCGCAGGCGGAAAATGGCGCGCGCCGCCTGCGCGAAGCCAATCAGCAGGTTCAGGGGCAGCAGCAGCGCGGCCAGCAGCCCTTTGCCGCGCAGCGCCGCCGCGCGCACGTACGCCATGCGGTAGCCGCGCGCCGGCACGAGCCGCGCCTCCATCCCGGTCGGCGCGCCCATCCACACCACGTCCCAGCCCGCGGCGCGCATCTCCTCGGCGACCGCGAGCCCGGGAAACACGTGCCCGCCGGTGCCGCCGGCCATGATGAGCGCGGTCCTCACGCGCGCTGCCCTCGCGCCAGCTGCCGGTTCTCCCAATCGATGCGCAACAGAAGCGCCAGCGCCACGCTGTTGGCGAGCAGGCCCGTGCCGCCGAAGCTCATCAGCGGCAGCGTCAGGCCCTTGGTGGGCAGCAGGCCCATGTTCACGCCCATGTTGATGAGCGCCTGGAAGCCGATCCAGATGCCGATGCCCTGCGCGACGAGCGCGGCGAAATGCCGCTCGCGCAGCGCCGCCTGCCGGCCGATGGCGAAGGCGCGCATCACGATCCACACGAACAGCGCCAGCACCGCCGCCACGCCGACGAAGCCGAGCTCCTCGGCGATCACCGCGAGCAGAAAGTCGGTGTGCGCCTCGGGCAGGTAAAAGAGCTTCTCCACGCTCGCGCCCAGGCCGACGCCGAGCCACTCGCCGCGGCCGAAGGCGATGAGCGCGTGCGACAGCTGGTAGCCGCGGCCGAAGGGATCGGTCCACGGGTCCATGAAGCCGAAGATGCGCTGCATGCGGTACTCGGAGGTGAGCACCAGCAGCGCGAAGCCGAGCGCGAGCATCGCCACCAGCGCGGCGAAGTGCCTGCCGTTCATGCCGCCGAGAAACAGAATCCCGAACGCGGTCACGGCGATCACCACCAGCGCGCCGAAATCGGGCTCGCGCAGCAGCAGCCACGACACGAACATCATCACCCCGAGCATCGGCAGCAGCCCGCGGCGAAAGCTCTTCAGCACCGCGTGCTTGCGCACCGTGTAGTCGGCGGCGTAGAGCACCGCGGCGAGCTTCACCAGCTCCGAGGGCTGCACGGTGATCGCCCCCAGGTCGAGCCAGCGCCGCGCGCCGTTCACCTCGCGCCCGATGCCCGGCACCAGCACCAGCACGAGGAGCGCGAGGCTGGCGAGGAACGCGAGCGGTGCGCACTTCTGCCAGAAGCGCACCGGCAGCAGGAACACCACGATCGCCCAGAACAGCGCCGCGCCGAGGAACACCGTGTGGCGCAGCAGGTAGTAGGCCGGGTTGGCCCCGGTATAGCGGCTCGCCTCGGCCGTGGCGATGGACGCCGAGTACACCATCACCAGGCCGATCGCCATCAGCAGCAGCGCCGCCCAGGCGAGCGAGCGGTCGTACTCCGGCGCGGCGGCGTCCTTGGCGAAGACGTAGGTCGCGCTCACCTCATGCCTCCAGCGCCGCCACCGCGGCGGCGAACATCTCGCCGCGCTGGCGGTAGTCGCGGAACATGTCGAAGCTGGCGCAGGCCGGCGACAGCAGCACCGCGTCGCCCTCGCGGGCGAGCGCCGCGGCGCGCGCCACCGCCGCTTCGAGGGTGGCGCAGCGCTCGAGCGGCACGCCGGTCACGGCGAGCGCACGCTCGATGAGCGCCGCGTCGCGCCCGATGAGCAGCACCGCGCGCGCGTGTGCGCGCACCGCCGGCGCGAGCGGCGCGAAGTCCTGGCCCTTGCCGTCGCCGCCCGCGATCAGCACCGCCGGCCGGCCCAGGCCGCGCAGCGCGGCGAGCGCCGCGCCCACGTTGGTGCCCTTGGAATCGTCGTACCAGTGCACCCCGCGGCGCTCCCGCACCCGCTGCAGCCGGTGCGGCAGGCCGCGAAAGCTCGCCAGAGCGCCCGCCAGCCGCTCGCGCGGCACATCGAGCGCGCGCGCCAGCGCGCAGGCCGCGAGCGCGTTGGCGACGTTGTGGGCGCCGTGGATCGGCAGGTCCGCCGCCCGCGCGAAGCCGTGCGAGCCCTCGTGCAGCACCCCGTCCACCACGCCGAAGTCCTCTTCCGATGCGGGCGCATCGAGCCCGAAGGTGACGCGGCGGCGGTTGGGCAGGCCCATGCCGAGCGAGTGCCAGTTGTCGCGGTTGAGCACCTGCACGCCCTGCCCCATGAAGATGCGCGCCTTCGCCGCCGCGTAGTCGTCGATGCCCGCATAGCGGTCGAGGTGGTCTTCGCTGACGTTGAGCATCGCCGCGGCCTGCGGCTCGAGTGACCAGGTGGTCTCGAGCTGGTAGCTCGAGAGCTCGAGCACCCACGCCGCGGGCGGCTTGGCGCGCGCGGCGAGCGCCTGCAGCACCGGCGGGCCGATGTTGCCGGCGACCTAGATGTCCAGACCGGCGCTGCGCAGCAGATGGCCGGCGAGCGCGGTGACGGTGGTCTTGCCGTTGGTGCCGGTCACGGCGAGCACGCGCGTGCCGTTGTGCGCGCGCACGTGCCAGGCGAAGAGCTCGACGTCGCCGAGCACCGGCACGCCGCGACCGAGCGCCGCCCGCACCACGTCTTCCTGCAGCGACAGGCCCGGGCTGATGCACAGCAGGTCGACGCCCTCGAGCAGCGCCGGCGTGAACGGGCCGCTGCGCAGCTCGCCCGCGAAGTCGCCGGCGCGCGGCGGCGCCGCGCGCGTGTCGGCGACGCGCGCCTGCCCGCCCTGCTTCTCGACCCAGCGCGCCACCGAAAGGCCGGTGTCGCCCAGCCCGAGGACCAGCACGCGCCGGCCGGCGAGCGCCGCCGGCTCGGGGCGCGGCAGCAGGTTGAACAGGGGCTCGCGCATCGACATGGTCACCGCAGCTTCAGCGTCGACAGCCCGAACAGCACGAGCATCATGGTGATGATCCAGAAGCGCACCACCACCTGCGATTCCTTCCAGCCCTCGAGCTCGTAGTGGTGGTGCAGCGGCGCCATGCGGAAGATGCGCCGCCCGCCCGTGGCCTTGAAGTAGACCACCTGCAGCATCACCGAGAGCGTCTCGACCACGAAGACGCCGCCCATGATGAACAGCACGATCTCCTGGCGCACGATCACCGCCATCGTGCCGAGCGCGGCGCCGAGCGCGAGCGCGCCGACATCGCCCATGAACACTTCCGCTGGATAGGCGTTGAACCAGAGGAACCCCAGCCCCGCGCCGGCGAGCGCGCCGCAGAACACGGTCAGCTCGCCCGCGCCGGCGATGTAGGGCAGGCCCAGGTACTTGCTGAACACGCTGTGGCCGGCGACGTAGGCGAAGATGCCCAGCGCGCTGCCGATCATCACCGTCGGCATGATGGCGAGGCCGTCGAGCCCGTCGGTGAGATTGACGGCGTTCGAGGTGCCGACAATGACGAAGTAGGTGAGGATGATGAAGCCGACGGGGCCGAGCGGATAGGCGATCTGCTTGAAGAACGGCACGATCAGCTCGTTGAGCGCCGGGTTGCCCTGCGCGATGCTGGCGAGATAGGCCGCCGCGCCCAGACCGATCGCGGACTGCCAGAACAGCTTCGCGCGCGCCGACAGTCCCTTCGGATTGCGATGCACGACCTTGCGGTAGTCGTCGATCCAGCCGATGGCGCCGAAGCCGAGCGTCACCAGCAGCACCACCCACAGGTAGCGGTTCTCCAGGTCGCCCCAGAGCAGCGTGGTGATGCCGATCGACAGCAGGATCAGCGCCCCGCCCATGGTCGGCGTGCCCGCCTTGGTGAGGTACGTCTTCGGCCCGTCGTCGCGCACCGACTGGCCGATCTTGTAGGCCGTGAGCTTGCGGATGACGTAGGGCCCGAGGATCAGCGAGATGGCGAGCGCGGTGAGGCAGGCGAGCACCGCGCGCAGCGTGATGTAGTTGAAGACGTTGAACAGGCGCACGTCGCGGGCCAGCCATTGTGCGAATTCGAGTAGCATCAGTGCACCCCCTCGCTTTCCCCGGTGATTGCGGCGACCACGCGCTCCATGCGCATGAAGCGCGAGCCCTTGACCAGCACGGTGGCCGCGGCCGGCAGCGCCGCGCGCAGATGCTCGGGCGTGGCGAAGTGCCGCGCGCCGCGGCCGAACGCCGTCACCGCCTCGCGGCTCGCCTCGCCCATCGCGTAGAGCGCCCCGATGCCGCGCTCGCGCGCGTAGGCGCCCACCTCGCGGTGGAACTGCGGCCCCTGCGCGCCCACCTCGCCCATGTCGCCGAGCACCAGCACCGTCGGCGCCGGGCAGGCGGCGAGCACGTCGATGGCGGCGCGCACCGAGTCCGGGTTCGCGTTGTAGCTGTCGTCGAGGACCGTGGCGCCGCCGCTCGCGCGCTTCACCTGCAAGCGCCCGGCGTAGGGCCGGAACGCCGCCAGCCCCCGGCCGATGGTCGCGACGGGAATCCGGGCGGCATGCGCGCAGGCCGCCGCAGCGACGGCGTTGCGCACGTTGTGCAGGCCGGGAATGGCGAGGGTGGCGCGCGCTTCGCCCGCGGGGGTGCGCAGCCGGATCTCGCTCGACAGGGCCTTGAGCGTGTAGCCGCCCGTGACCTCCGCCCGGTGCTCGAGCCCGAACTGCACCACGCGGCGCGCGCCGGCGGCTTCGCGGAAGATCGCATGGCAGGCGTCGTCGGCGTTCAGCACGGCGATGCCCGCGGCCGGCAGCGCGCGCAGGACGTGCGCGTTCTCGCGGGCGCTCGCCTCGACGCTGCCCATGAACTCCATGTGCTCGCGCTGGGCGTTGGTGACCAGGCCGATGGTGGGCTGGGCGACTGCGGCGAGCCACTCGATCTCGCCCGGATGGTTCATGCCGAGCTCGACGGCGCAGAAGCGATGCGCGTCGCGCATGCCGAGCAGCGTGAGCGGCACGCCGATGTCGGTATTGAGGTTGCCCTTGGTGGCGAGCACCGCGCCTTCGCCCGCGTGCGCGCGCAGGATCGCGGCCAGCATCTCCTTGGTGGTGGTCTTGCCGTTGGCGCCGGCGATGCCGATCACGACGGGCGCAAAGCGCGCGCGCCAGTGGCGGCCGAGCCGGCCCAGCGCCCTGCGCGTATCGTCGACCACCACCAGCGGCAGCGGCGCCGCGGCGGCGAAGCGCTCGTCGACCATCGCCGCGGCGGCGCCGCGCGCGTGCGCCATGGCGATGAAGTCGTGGCCGTCGAAGCGCTCGCCGCGGATGGCGACGAACAGCTCGCCGCGGCCGATGCCGCGCGAGTCGGTGGACACGCCGGCGAAGCTGGCATCCGGCCCGCGCATTTGGCCTTGCGTCGCCGCCGCGGTCTCGGCGAGGCTCATCATCGCTGCTCCCGCCGCCCGAGCGCGGCGCGCGCGACCTCGACGTCGGAGAACGGCAGGCGCCGCCCCGCGATCTCCTGGGTCGTTTCGTGGCCCTTGCCCGCGACCAGCACGACGTCGGCGGCGTTCGCGCCGGCGATGACGGCTTCGATGGCGCGCGCGCGGTCGGGCTCGAGCTCGTGCGCCACGCCCACGCCGGCCTGGATGTCGCGCAGGATGGCGAGCGGATCTTCGCCGCGCGGGTTGTCCGAGGTGAGCACCACGCGATCGGCGAGCCGCGAGGCGATCGCTCCCATCGGCGCGCGCTTGGCGGGGTCGCGCTCGCCGCCGGCCCCGAACACCGCCACCAGGCGGCCGCCGCGCGCGTCGGCCACCGGCCGCAGCGCCTGCAGCACCTTGTCGAGGGCGTCCGGGCTGTGCGCGTAGTCGACGACCACCAGCGGCGCGCCCTCGCCGCCGAGGCGCTGCATGCGCCCCGGTACCGCGGGCAGGCGTTCCAGCGCGCGCACCGCGTCGCCGAAATCCATGCCGTAGGCGATGAGCGCCCCCGCCACGCCGAGCGCGTTGCTGATGTTGAAGCGGCCGAGCGCCGCCATCACGACTTCGGCTTCGCCCCAGCTGGACGCGATGCGCACGCGCGCGCCGTCGACCGAGGCGGCGTACAGGTGCTCGCCCGTCGCCGCGGCCGAGACCAGGCTGGTGCCGATGGTGCGCACGCCGCGCGCGGCGAGCCGCTGCGCGAGCTGCACGCCGAACACGTCGTCGAGGTTCAGCACCGCGCAGGCGAGGCCCTCGGTCTCGAACAGGCGCGCCTTGGCGGCGGCATAGGCGTCCATGGAGCCGTGGTAGTCGAGGTGATCGTGCGAAAGGTTGGTGAACAGCGCGCAATCGAACGCCACGCCCGCCACGCGGTCCTGCTGCAGCGCGTGCGAGGACACCTCCAT
>JBFFZT010000068.1:0-7430 GCA_041568535.1 Burkholderiales bacterium
CCATTGATCACCGCGAGGTAGGCCTGGCGCGTGGCCAGCGCCGAGGTGCGCCGCGCATTCTCCAGTTCCTGGCGCGTGCGCTCCAGGTTGTAGGCGGCCTCGCGCTCGCGCGAGGTGATGCCGCCGCCCTGGTAAAGCGGCACCGAAAGCTGCAACCCTACGGAGCTCGTATTCACTTCGCT
Organism: Burkholderiales bacterium; assembly: GCA_041568535.1. Classification (GTDB taxonomy): domain Bacteria; phylum Pseudomonadota; class Gammaproteobacteria; order Burkholderiales; family SG8-39; genus JAABQT01. The sequence goes on from JBFFZT010000068.1 coordinate 183, forward strand.
GCCGACAATGGAAAGCTGTGACGCAGACTGCGAGACGTAGTTGTGGCTCGCGACGAGGTCGAGCGTCGGATGGTGGCCGGCGCTGTTCCTCTGCGCCTCGAGCCGGGCGATCTCCACCGCCGCGTCCTGCGCCAGCACGGCGTAGCTCTGCTTCTCCGCCAGGCTCACCCAGCTCTGCATGTCGTTGGGCTCCGGCGGCGAGAGCTTGACGTCGGGCCGCAGGCCCTTGAGCTCGCTGTACTCCTTGCCCGTGAGCTGCTGCAGCGCGCGGCGGCGCACCTCGACGTCGTTCTGCGCCGAGATCTCCTGCGCCACCGCGAGGTCGTAGCGCGCCTGCGCCTCGTGCGTGTCGGTGATGGTCGCCGTGCCAACCTCGAAGTTGCGCTTGGCCTGCGCCAGCTGCTCGGCGATGGAGGTTTTCTGCGCGCGCACCAAAGCGAGCGTGTCCTGGGCCGCGAGCACGTCGAAGTAGGCCTGGGCGGCGCGCAGGATGAGGTCCTGCCCGGCCTGGCCGAAGGTGAACTCCGCCTGCTTGGCCTGCAATTGCCCCTGGTCGGCCTGCAGCCAGTTCTGGCGCCGGTACAGCGGCTGGGTGAAAGTAAGCGCGTAGCCGTGGGTATTGATGTCGCGCTCGAAGCTCGGCTGCGTCGCCTCGTTCTTGGAGTCCGATTCGATGTGCGAGCGCGTCGCGTTGGCCGTCAGGTTGAGCGTCGGCAGGAGCAGCGCGCGTCCCTGCGGCACGCGCTCCAGGCCCGCCTGCAGCGCCTGGCGCGCCGCGCCGTACTGGGCGTCGTAGCCGCGCGCGTCCTGGTAGACCTGGGTCAGGTTCTGCGCCGCCGCGGCGACCGGGACAAAGGCGAGCAGAGCAATGGCGAAGCGTCGGTTCATGATGGCGTCGGCTCTCTCTCAGTAGACGGGCATGGCCGGGTCGATCGTGCGCGCCCAGGCATCGACGCCGCCGGCGAGGTTGTGCACGCGCTCGAAGCCCTGGCGCGCGAGAAAGTACGCCACGTGCAGGCTGCGCGTGCCGTGGTGACAGATCGCCACCACCTCCGCGTCCGGATCGAGCTCGCCGAGGCGCGCCGGCAGCTCGTTCATGGGCACGTGGCGCGCGCCCGCGATGTGGCAGGCCTGAAACTCCCAGGACTCGCGCACGTCGAGAAGCACGGGCGCGGCGCGCGCGGGATCGGCCAGCCAGGCCGCGAGCTCCGCAGGCGTCAGGTTGTTCATGGCGCTAGAACTTGAAACGCGGCGGCTGCGCCGCGTTCACCAGGGGCGCGAGCACGGTGTCGAACAGCGCCCGGGTGCCATAGGCGCCCGGCGCCGTGCAGGTGACCAGCTGCGCCACCATCACCGGCGCCTCGCCGACTACGGCGAACAGGCGCCCGCCCGGTGCAAGCTGCTCCTTGAGCCCGGCCGGCAGCACCGGCGTCGAGCCGGTGAGCACGATCGCGTCGTAGGGCGCGCGCTTCGCGTCGCCGCGCGCGCCGTCGCCGACTTCCAGCGTAACGTTGTCCGCGCCGTGGCGCGCGAGATTGTCGCGGCCGAAGGCGGCGAGCTGCGGCCGGATCTCGAGCGAGGTGACGTGGGCGGCGCAGCGCGCGAGCAGCGCGGTCAGGTAGCCGCTGCCGGTGCCGACCTCGAGCACGCGGTCGGTCTTCTTGAGCGCGAGCTCCTGCACCACCCGCGCTTCCACCTTCGGCGCCATCATGGCTTCGCCCTCGCCGAGCGGGATCTCCATGTCGACGAAGGCGAGCTTGCGGAACGCGGCCGGCACGAACTCCTCGCGCGGCACTGCGTAGAGCAGGTCGAGCACCGCCTGATCGAGCACCTCCCAGGGGCGGATCTGCTGCTCGACCATGTTGAAGCGGGCTTGCTCGAGGTTCATCGGCCGGTGTGCGTCGGGGGACCGGCATTATAAGCGGTGGCCGCGCCGCGCCGCGAGCGGTGCTCCGGCATCAGCGCCCAGTACAGCAGCGGCATGGCGAACAGCGTCAGCACGGTCGAAAAGCCGATGCCCCAGACGATGGAGGCGGCCACCGGCCCCCAGATGAGCGACTTTCCGCCCAGCCCGACGGCGAGCGAGAACAGCCCCGCGATGGTGGTGGTGCTGGTGATGATGATCGGCACCACGCGCCGGCGCGCGGCGTACACGGATGCGTGCAGCACGCTCATCTTCTGGCGGCGCCGTGTGTTCGCGGCGTCGATCAGCACGATGGCGGCGTTCACCGCTATGCCGGTGAGCGCAATGACCCCGTAGAGCGTGTACAGCGAGAGCGGATTGCCCGAGGCGAGCAGGCCGAAGACCACGCCGGTGAAGGCGAGCGGCACGGTGGCGAGGATCATCGCCGGCTGCCAGTAGCTGCGAAACTGCGCGGCGAGGATCAGGTAGATGAGGCCGACGCCGAGCAGGAACAGCATCGGCATCGCGTCCAGGCTCTCCTGGATGTCGTCGAGCTCGCCGGAGAAATCGAGCGTGGTGGCGGGGTAGCGCCCCTTGACCTTCTCCCAGCCCGTGCGGATCGCGTTGTTGGCCGCCACGGTGTCAATGCGCTCGCGCTCGATATCGGCTTCCACCGTAATCGAGCGGCGCAGGTTGTAGTGCTTGATCACGCCCTTGCCGATGCCGGTCTCGGCGCGCACCAGCGAGCCGAGCGTGCTCGCCGCGCCGGTCGCGGGCAGCGCCACGGGGTCGTCCAGGATCCGCCCCACGTCGCGCGCCTCGCGCGGCGCGGCGCGCACGCGCACCTCCACCTTCTCGCCCTGGTCGCGCATCTGGGTGACGATCTCGCCGTCGACGTGCAGCCGCACCAGGCGCGCGACCAGCCCGGGATTGAGGCCGCTCGCGCGGATCGCATCGGCATCCAGGCGCAAGCGCAGCTCGGGGCGGCCCGGCACGTCGTCGTCGGCGACGTCCTTGGTTCCCGGGACCGCGCGCACGATCTCGAGCACCGCGTCCGCCGCCGCGCGCAGCTCGGCGGCGTCGTCGTTGCGCACGCGTACGCGGATGGGCTTGGCGACCGGCGGTCCGCCCGCCAGCAGGGTGAAGCTCAGCTTGCCCGCGCCCGGCAGCTGCTCGATGTCCTTGCGCAGCGCGTCAACGATCTCGCCCACATCGCGCCCATTGTCGCGGCGTGGCTCGAGCGATACCACGACCTGGCCGTAGGCGTCGCCATACAGCGGCTCGGTATCGGTGAACTTCACGCCGGCGAGCGAGGTGAGCGCGCGCGCTTCGCCCTCCTGCAGCCGCGCCCGCACGGCGCGCTCGGCCTGCTGCACGCGCGCAAGCGTGGACTCGATCGGTGCGCTCGCCGGCATGTCGACGTTCACGTAGAACACGCGGAGCGGGTCGAAGGCGAAGAACTCCAAGCGCACCAGCCCGCCCGCGACCGAGGCGCCCGCCGCAGCGACCGTCAGCACCATGAGCGCCGCGAAACGCTTGGGCCGGCGCATGACGTAGAGCAGCGCGCGCGAGTAGCGCACGCGCAGCAGATGCGTGAAGCGGTGGCGCACGCGCTGCAGGCGCGAGGGTTTGGTGAGGTCGAGCTGCAGCGCGGTGAGGTGCGTGGGCAGCATCCAGTAGGCTTCCACCAGGCTGATGGCGAGCGTGACGGTGACCACGAAGGGAATCACGAACATGAACTTGCCGACGATGCCGGGCAGCAGCATCAGCGGCAGGAACGCGGCGATGGTGGTCAGCACCGCGGCAGTGACCGGCGCGGTGGTCTCGCGCAGCGCATCGAGCGACGCGGCGAGCACCTTGGCGCCGCGCTGCACGCGGTAGTAGATGGCTTCCACCACCACCACCGCGTCGTCGACCAGCATGCCGAGCACGATCACCACCGCGAGCAGCACCGAGATGTTGAGCGTCGAGCCGCTTGCGTGCAGCACCGCGAAGCCGCCGGCGAGCGAGAACGGAATGCCGAGCGCGACCAGCACCGAGACGCGCGTGCCGAGGAATACCCAGCAGGCGGCGAGCACGAGCGCGAGGCCGAGCAGGGCGTTCGACTCCATGACCGAGATCGCCTGGCGCGTGGGAATGGTCTGGTCGTCGGTGAGCGCGAGCCGCAGGCCGAGCGGCGTGATCACGGCGTTCTTCTCCTCGACGTAGCCGCGGACCAGCTCCACCAGCTCGAGCGTGTTGGTGTAGGCCTTCTTGGTGACCGAGAGCAGCACCGCCGGGCGGCCCTCGGCCGAAGCGAGGTGGCGCGGCGTGGCGCGCGCGCGCTCCACGCGCGCCACGTCCTCGAGCGGGATGCGCGTGCCGGCGCGCGGCACGGCGAGGGTCAGCCCGGCAAGATAGCCGGGGTCGGGGTCCTGGCCGATGACGCGCACCAGCCAGGCGTCGTCGCCGGCGCGCGCCTTGCCGGCGAAAGTGTCGCGAAACCAGCCGCCCACGGCGTCGGCCAGGTCGGCGGCGGTGAGGCCGCGTGCGGCGAGGCGGCGCGGGTCGAATTCGACGCGCAGCTCGGCGTCGTGCAGGCCGAGCGCGAACACCTGGTCGACGCCCGCGAGGCGCTCCAGGTCGGTGCGGATCTCGCGCGCCACGCGCCGCAGCGTCTCGTCGTCGGCGAGCCCCGCCACCAGCACCTGCGCGGTGGGAAAGCCGTTCGAGGTGGTGATCTCGAGCACGCGCGGGTCGTCGCGCACCTCGGCCGGCAGCTCGGCCTGGGCCTTGTTCTGGATCTCGCGCCGCAGGTCGTTCACGCGCTTGTCGAACACGCGCTCCGAGATGTCGCGAAAGCGCACCAGGATCGACGACACGTTCTCGCGGCTCGAGGAGAGCACGAAGCGGATGTCGGTGACGTTCTTGATCGCGTCCTCGAGCGGCTGCGTGACGCGCTTTTCCACGTCCTCGGCCGAGGCGCCGGGCAGCGTGGTGACGACGTTCACCCAGTTGAAGTTGATCTCCGGGTCCTGCTCGCGCGGCATGAGCAGGTAGGACAGCGTGCCCATCACCAGCACCACCGCGAACAGGATGTTCGCGAGCGGGTGGTTCCTGAGCAGCAGCTCGACGAACTTCATCTGAGCGGCTGGCCGTCCTTCAGCGCAAGCTGGCCCTGCACGACGATGCGCGCGCCGGCGGGCAGATCGACGCGCGCCGGCCGGCCCTCCTGCGCGTCGGCGAGCGCGTGAAAGCGCGCCGAGCCCGCGTCATCGACGAACACGCCGAGGCGGCCCGCGCGGCGCACCACCAGCTCGGGCGCAACGTACGCGTCGCTGTCGCGCCACGCGATGCGCCCGGAGGCGCCGGGGGCCGCGGCCGCGCCGGTGAAGCGCAGCCGCGCGTCCACGGTGCGCGTCTGCGGGTCGATGGCCGGCGAGATGCGCTCCAGGGCGACGGGCAGGGCGCCGCGCGGCCCGAGAAAGCGCACTGCGGCGGCGCGCTCCAGCGATGCCGTGTCCCTCGCCTGCACCTGCGCCGCGACCTCGATGCGGCCGGCATCGACGAGCGCCGCGAGGGGGGTGCCGGGCGCCGCGAGCTCGCCCACCCGGCCGAGCCGCTCGCGCACGATGGCGGGGAACGGCGAGCGCACTACGCACTTGTCGACCGCGCGCTCGGCGGTGGCGAGCTGCACCTCGGCCTGCGCGCGCTCGGCGCGCAGCACCTCGACTTCGGTGGTGCGCGCGGCGAGCGCTTCCTCCGCGAAGAAGCCTTGCGCGCTGAGCTCCTGCGCGCGGCTGAGCTGCTGCTCGGCGAGCGCAAGTCGCGCGCGCACTGCGGCGAGCGCGGGGCGCGCGCGATCGCGCGCGAGCTCGTGGTCCCGGCAGTCGATGCGCGCGATCACCGCGCCCCTGTCCAGGCGCTGCCCGACCTCGACCGGCACCGCGTCGATGCGCCCGGCGATCTCGGCGGAAATGCGCGATTCGTTCAGCGACACGACCTGGGCGGCGGCGTCGCGCTCCGGGTGGATCGCCACTTCCGCCAGCGGTTTCACCGTCACGGCGGGCTTGTCCTGCGCCGCCGCAGTCGTAGTGGCGAGCAGCGCGGCGAGAAGGATCGGGAACACGCGCATGGGTGGATGCGTCAGCCGACGGCTGGTGCAGCGCAATGGTAGCAGCGCATGCGCGGACATTCTTGTTTCTTCGGGCACTTTGCAGTAGCGTAGTTGTCGTAGTTACCTTACGCAGGGGTCCTGGTCCGGCGCGTTTGAAACGCGCACCCGGGTGAGAAAGACCCTTTGAACCTGATGCGGGTAATCCCGCCGAAGGAAGCGACGATGAACGCCAATCCCAAGTTCCTGGCCGCCACCGCCCACGTCGACGAGGCGGCGGTCAAGCCTCTCCCCAACTCGCGCAAGGTGTACGTGCAGGGTTCGCGCCCCGATGTGCGCGTGCCGATGCGCGAGATCACGCAGGCCGACACGCCGAGCATGTTCGGCGGCGAGAAGAATCCGCCGCTCTTCGTCTACGACTGCTCGGGGCCGTACACGGATCCGGCGGCGCGCATCGACATTCGCTCCGGCCTCGCGCCGCTGCGCCAGGCCTGGATCGAGGAGCGCGGCGACACGGAGGTGCTGCCGGGCCCGTCGTCGCAGTACGGCGTCGAGCGCCTGAACGACCCGAGGCTCGCCGAGCTGCGCTTCAACCTGAAGCGCATGCCGCGCCGCGCGCGGCGCGGCATGAACGTCTCGCAGATGCACTACGCGAAGCGCGGCATGGTCACGCCCGAGATGGAGTTCATCGCGCTGCGCGAGAACCTCGAGCGCGAGCGCTACATCGAGAGCCTGAAGGCCACGGGCAAGACGGGCGAGAAGATGCTCGAGCTGCTGATGACGCAGCATCGCGGCGAATCCTTCGGCGCCTCGATCCCGCAGCGCATCACGCCCGAGTTCGTGCGCGACGAAGTGGCGCGCGGGCGCGCCATCATCCCGGCCAACGTCAACCACCCGGAAAGCGAGCCGATGATCATCGGCCGCAACTTCCTGGTGAAAGTGAACGCCAACATCGGCAACTCGGCCGTCTCCTCAGGCATCGGCGAGGAGGTGGAGAAGATGACCTGGGCGATCCGCTGGGGCGCGGACACGGTGATGGACCTGTCCACGGGCAAGCACATCCACGAGACGCGCGAGTGGATCGTGCGCAACGCCCCGGTGCCGATCGGCACCGTGCCGATGGGCACCGGCGAGTTGCGCAGTATCCACTCGCGCGTCTCGTGGATGTGCTTGCCCGTGGACAGGTCCATGACCGTGTCGGCCCCCCAACGGATGGCCCAGACCATCTTTTCGACTTCCTCGGCAATCGAGG
>JBFFZT010000069.1:0-7417 GCA_041568535.1 Burkholderiales bacterium
CCGAAGATGCCCACCGGCAGCATGCCGGCGGCGTGGATGATCTCGCGCGGCACGTAGATCGGCATGTAGCCGATCGCCTTGCGGCCCGGCGCGGCGGCCTTCCAGTCCTTGACCGCGCCGAAGCGCAGGTCCTCGAACAGACGCTCGCAGCGCGCCACGATTTCGCGAGTGCTCATCGGTGCTCCCATCTGGGCGCGCGCTTTTCCATGAAGGCGGCGAGGCCCTCCTTCGCGTCGCGCGTCGCCATCAGCTTGTCCAGGTAGAGCGCCTCGACGCCGTCGAGCCGCGCGCGCGCGAGCTCGGCGAACGGCTCGCGCGCCGCGCGCACCGCGTGCGCGAGCGAGGCGGCGCTCTTTGCGGCCAGGTGCTGATCGAAGTACGCGGCCGCCGCGGCCGCAGGGTCGTCGGCCACTTCGTTGGCGAGGCCCCAGGCGAGCGCGCTCGGGGCGTCGATCGAGCGGCCCGAGTACAGCAGGTCCTCGGCGCGCGCCTGGCCGATGCGCAGGGGCAGCAGCACCGAGGCCGCGGGCGCGAAGACGCCAAGCTTCATCTCGGGCTGGCCGAACTGCGCGTCGGGCGCGGCGAAGAGCAGGTTCCCCGCGAGCGCGAACTCGAGCCCGCCGCCCAGGCACTGGCCGCGCACGCTCATCAGGATCGGGCGCGGCCACTCGAGCATCGCGCCGATGAGCGCGTGCAGGCTGCCGAGCATCTGCTCGCAGGCGCCCGGCAGGTGCTCCTCCACGCTCGCGCCGAAGGAAAAGTGCGGCCCCTCGTGGTCGACGAGCGCGGCGACCAGTCCCGCGTTGTCGCGGTACTCGGCGAAGGCCTCGGCGAGCGCCGCGATCATCGCCGCGTCGATCAGGTTGGCCTTGGGGCGCGCGAGGCGCAGGCGCAGCAGCGCGCCGTCGCGCTCGAGCCAGGCCTTGAGCGGGCTCTCAGCCACGCGCCTTCCCCGGCTGGATCGCTTCGTGCAATCCCCCGACCCAGCCTTCGCCCGCCGCGAGTTTCTGCCGCAGCAGCACGAAATCGACCTCGCGGTCCTCCTTCGTGCCCTCGTTGAACGCGGTGAAGCCGGCGCGCGCCTCGGTCATCATGTTGAGCGCGAGCCAGGCGCGCGCGTCTTCCTTGTTGCGGTTCCAGGCCTCGAGCTTGGGCTTTCTCAGCTCTTCCAGCGTCTTGGTGGTGCAGTCCGGGAACGTGAGCAGGATCTTCGCGCACAGCGCCTCGACGCATTCGTCCAGCTTCGAGAGGTCGACGGTGCCTTGCTTCATCAAATTCTTGCCTTGCGCGAGCGCCTCGCCCGTCTTCGGCCGCCCGAACGCGAGGCGCCCGAACTCGTCGTACACGCGCTGCGTCTCCACCAGCGGATTCGGGACGAACTTGCCGTCCACCTTGAGGGCCGGAACCACGTCGGTGAGCACGCCCATGTGATAGGCCTCGTGCGCCGAGAACGGCTCGCACAGCACGCACGCCGCCATGGCGCGCTCGGCGCCCGCGATCACCGGCAGGAAGTCGGTGGCGCCGCCGATCGGCGCCGAGCCGTGCTTGGGGCCAGCCTGGCCGAAGCGCGCCAGGTCCTGCGCCACGGAGAAGTCGCACGCCATGCCGATCTCCTGGCCGCCGCCGATCCTCATGCCGTTCACGCGGCAGATCACCGGCTTGTCGCAGGCGAGGATCGCCGAGACCATGTCGTTGAACAGGCGCATGTACTGCCGGTACTCCTGCGGGTGCCCGGCGTAGTACTCGGCGTACTCCTTGGTGTTGCCGCCGGTGCAGAACGCCTTGTCGCCCACGCCGGTGAACACCACGCAGTTGACGTCGCGCGCGTTGGACGCCGCGCGAAACGCGAGGATCACGCCCTTTACCATCTCGGTGGTGTAGGAGTTGTACTGCGTCGGGTTGTCGAGCCAGATCCAGGCGTTATAGAGCCCCGGCACCTCCTTGCCGTCGGGCGTCTTCGCCGCGCGCTTTTCGTAGCGCACGCCGCTCGCGGCGAGCGCCGGCAGGTCGTGGTCCTTGAGGAATTTCGCTTCCGGCTTGCCCATGGCGGCCCCTTTCTCCTGAAATCGGTATCCGAATACCGAATTAGGCCCTTTGTACCCCCGTCAAAAGCGCCCCGGTTTGATCCATCTCAAGGTTTGGGCGGGGTCTTGCCCCCCAAATAGCGCCATGTCCGCGCACCCCTCGGTTTCCCTGGCGCTCGCCGGCTCGGGCGGCGCCGGCGTCATGACCGCCGGCAATATGTTGCTGGAGGCGGCGGCGCAGGCCGGCTACTACGGCCTGATGACGCGCACCAGCGGCCCGCAGATCCGCGGCGGCGAGGCCGCGGCGATGCTGCGCGTGTCGACCTTCGCCGGCGACGGCCAGGACGACGCCTTCCACGTGCTCGCCGCCATCGACTGGCAGAACGTCACCCGCTTCGCCGCCGAGCTGCCGCTCGGGCCGCACAGCCTCGTCGTCGGCGACCCGGCGCAGGGCGAGCCGCCCGAAGTATTCCTGCGCGGCGGCGCGCGCTACGCCCCGCTGCCGCTGAAGAAGCTCGCCGGGGAGGTGGCGGGCGGCTGGCCCAACATGGTGGCGCTCGGCGTGCTCGCGGCGCTGCTCGGCCTGCCCCAAGCGGCGCTCGAGGCGGCGGTGCGCAAGTCGATCAAGCGCGGGCTCGAGGCGGGCCTCGCTGCCGCGCGCCTGGGCATGGCGCAGGCGGCGGCGCTGCCGCAGGTCACGCTCGCCGCGCCGCCCGCCGGCGCGCCGCGCTGGCTGATCACCGGCAACGAGGCCGCGGGCTACGGCGCGCTGCGCGGCGGCGTGCGCTTCGTGGCCGCGTATCCGATCACGCCCGCCACCGAGCTGCTCGAATACCTCGCGCCCGCGCTCGCCCAGGTCGGCGGCACGCTGGTGCAGGCCGAAGACGAGCTCTCGTCCATCAATATGGCGCTCGGCGCGTCTTACGGCGGCGTCCCGGCGCTCACCGCCACCTCGGGCCCGGGCCTCGCGCTGATGATCGAGTCGCTCGGCCTGGGCGTCGCCGCGGAGGTGCCGGTCGTCGTGGTCGACGTGATGCGCACCGGCCCCTCCACCGGCATCGCCACCAAGAGCGAGCAGGCCGACCTCGGCATCGCGCTCTACGGCCTGCACGGCGACGCGCCGCACGTGGTCGTGGCGCCCAACTCGCTCGCCGACTGCCTCGCCGCCACCGAGTGGGCGGTGGGCCTCGCCGAATCGCTGCAGGTGCCGGCGATCGTGCTCTCCGACCAGTACTTCGGCCAGGCGCGCGCCGTCGTCGATGCGCCCGCCGCCGCGAACGGCCGGCAGGAGCGCCTGCGCGCTGAAGGCGGCGCACCCTACAAGCGCTACGCCGTGACCGACAGCGGCGTCTCGCCGATGGCGACTCCTGGCGCGCCCGGCCTGACCTACACCGCCGACGGCCTGGAGCACAACGAGCGCGGCACGCCCTCCTCGCAGTCCTCGGACCACCTTGCGCAGATGGACAAGCGCGCGAGGAAACTCGCGCAGCTCGACCCGGGCGAGCGCTGGGCGAGCATCGAGGGCGAAGGCGACACCGCGCTCGTCACCTTCGGCTCGTGCACCGGCCCGGCGCGCGAGGCGCTGGCGCGCAACGGCAACGGCGTGCGCCTGGTGTCGCTGCGCCTGCTCGCGCCGGCGCAGCCCGAGCGGCTGAAGAAGGCGCTCGAAGGCGTGACGCGCGTGCTGGTGCTGGAGCAGAACCACAGCGGCCAGTTCCTGAAGTACCTGCGCGCCGAGTACGAGCTGCCGGGCGAGGTGAGGAGCCTGAGGCGCCCCGGCCCGCTGCCCTTTCGCCCCGAGGAGATCCGCGCCGCGCTCGGGCAATGGAGTCGCGCATGAACGCGCCCGAGACCGCGACGCTGTGCGCGCCGAAGGACTTCAAGTCCGACACCAAGCCCGTGTGGTGCCCGGGCTGCGGCGACTACTCGGTGCTCTCGGCGATCACCAAGGCGCTGTCGACGCTCGGCCTGCGCCCGGAGAACGTCGCCGTGGTCTCCGGCATCGGCTGCTCCTCGCGCATCCCCGCCTACACCAGCTGCTACGGCTTTCACGGCGTGCACGGGCGCGCGCTGCCGGTGGCCACCGGCCTGAAGGCCGCCCGCCCCGAGCTCACGGTGCTGGTGGCGAGCGGCGACGGCGACGGCTATTCGATCGGCGGCAACCATTTCCTGCACGCCTGCCGCCGGAACGTCGACCTCACCTACATCGTGATGGACAACCACGTCTACGGCATGACCAAGGGCCAGCCCTCGCCCACCACCGAGCCGGGGTGGTCGTCGAAGCTCGCGCCCGGCGGCACCGGCCTCAGGGAATTCCACCCGCTGGTGATCGCGCTCGCCTCGGGCGCCAACTTCATCGCGCGCGCCACCTCGGGCGACCCGAACGGCTGCGCGGCGCTGATCGCCGAGGCGGTGCGCCACCCCGGGTTCTCGTTCGTGGAGGTGCTCTCGCCCTGCGTCACCTTCCGGCCCGAGCAGCGCGAGTGGAAGGCGCTGGCGCACCCGGCGCCGGTCGCGCCCACCGACGATCCGGGGCGCGCGGCGCGACGGCTGATGACCGACGACGGCTTCAACATCGGCGTGCTGTACCAGGGCAAGCGCGCGCCGTACGCGCGCGCCGCCGGCGGCGCGCAAACCGTGGAGGCGCTCGCATGCCAGTTCCAACTCTAGAAGACTTCATGGCGCGCGCCTACGCCATGGAGCTCGAGGCGCAGGAGCGCTACGCGCTGTTCGCCGAGCAGCTCGACACGCACAACAACCGCGAGGTGGCGGCGATGTTCGCCAAGCTCGCCAAGATCGAGGGGCTGCACGCGCAGCGCATCCTCGAGGAGATGGGCTGGCCGAGCCTGCCCGCGCTCCCGCCCGCCGGCGCCTGGGACACGCCCGAAGGGCCCGAGACCGCGCCGCCCGACGCGGTGCACTACCTGATGCAGCCCATGCACGCGCTCGAGATCGCGCTGCGCTGCGAGCTGCAGGCGCAGAAGTACTTCGAGGAGATCGCCGCCGCGAAGGACGTGCCGCCCGCGGTGAAGCAGGCCGCGCTGGAGATGGCCGACGAGGAGCGCGAGCACGTGAGCCTGGTGCGCGACTGGATGAAGCGCGTGCCGCAGCCCGCGGCCGGCTGGGACGAGGACCCCGACCCGCCGCGCGTCAGCGGATGAGAGTGCTGCAGCCGCGCGGCTGGGCGAGCCCCGTCGGCTACGCCAACGGCATCGAGGCGCGGGGGCGCCTGGTGTTCGTCGCCGGCCAGGTCGGCTGGGACGCGGCGCAGAAGTTCCCCACGGCGGACCTCGCGCCGCAGTTCGAGCAGGCGCTGAAGAACGTGCTCGCGGTGCTCGCCGAAGCGGGCGGGCGCGCCGAGCACATCTGCCGCATGACCGCGTACTGCTGCGACAAGCCGGCCTACCTCGCCGCGCGCCCGCAGCTCGGCCGGATCTGGCGCGCGCTCATGGGCCGGCACTTCCCGGCGATGAGCATGATCTTCGTCGCCGACCTGCTCGACGCGCCGGGTAAGATCGAGCTCGAAGCCACCGCCGTGATTCCGGAGGAAACAAGATGAAGGGACTGAAAGGCAAGACCGCGATCGTCACCGGCGGCGCCGCCGGCATCGGCGCCGCCATCGTCGAGCGCTTCAAGGCCGAAGGCACGAAAGTCGTGGTCTTCGACCTGAAGGGCACGCCCAGCGTCGACATCACCGACTACGAGGCGGTGAAGAAGGCGGTGGCCGCGGCGGGTGCCGTGGACATCCTCGTCAACAACGCGGGCTGGGACATGTTCAAGCCGTTCCTCGCCACCGACCCGGCGTTCTGGCAGAAGATCATCTCGATCAACCTCGTCGGGCCGATGAACCTGCTGCACTGCGTGCTGCCGGGCATGGCCGAGCGCGGCGGCGGCAAGGTGGTGAACATCGCGTCGGATGCGGGCCGCGTCGGCTCCTCGGGCGAGGCGCCCTACTCGGCGTGCAAGGGCGGCATCATCGCCATGACCAAGACGCTCGCGCGCGAGCTGGCCGCGAAAGGCGTGCGGCTGAACACCGTGTGCCCGGGCCTCACCGAGACCGGCATGCTCGAAGCGTTCATGCAGGGCGCCGGCAACCCGGACAAGCTGCGCGAGGCGTATCGCCGCGCGGTGCCGATCGGGCGCCTCGGCAAGCCCGAGGACATCGCCGGCGCGGTGCTTTTTCTCGCCAGCGACGACGCCGACTTCATCACCGGGCAGACGATCAGCGTTTCGGGCGGGCTGACGATGCACGGCTAGGCCGGCGCAGGCGCGACTGTACCTCGCGCAGCAGCGTCACGGCACGCGCGAGCTCTGTGGCCGGCAACCCGCGGGCGAGGTTGTTGACCCATTCCGCCTGAATCGCGCTGATCCGCGCGTACTTGCCCTGTCCGGCCGGCGTCGCGTGTACGAGCTTCGCACGCAGGTGATGCGGGTTGTCTTCGAGCTGCACGACGCCTTCCGCGGCCAGCACGTCGACCAGACGCTGCACGCTCTGCCGCCTGATCCCCATGTTGCGCGCGATCTGCGCGGCGGTGAGCGGCCCATGCGCCAGCGCGCCGAGCACCTGCCAGCGCGCGCTGGTCAGTCCGAGGCCCCGCGTCAGGCGGTCGCCCGCCTCGAGCAGCCGCCCGTTGCAGCGGAACACTTCCAGGATCAGCGTCGTCAATGCCGCGCCGCCCGTCGTGTGCTTGGCCATCGTGCCTCCCGTGCCTCGGGGTGATCTTGACAGTATACTGTCATAATGACATACTCCTGTCAACATTTCCGGGAGCCCTCCATGGACGCCATGACCTACGCCCTGCTGAAGTTCGCGCATATCGTCGGTGCCATCCTCATCGGCGGCGGGCTCATCGGGGTCTGGCTCGCAGACCTGCGCTCGCGCCAGGTGCGCGAGCTCGTCCCCTTCACCGAAGCCGTGCGCAGCATCGCGGTGCTGTACGACGGCATCGTCGTGCCGGGGGCGGTGCTGCTGCTCGCCTCCGGCACCTGGCTGATCGTCGCGTCCTACGGCGGCTGGGAATTCCTGCGCGTGCCCTGGCTTGCCGGCATGGTCGCGCTGTTCCTGTTCGAGTTCGTGGAAGGCAATACCGTGACGCACCTGTACTTCATGCGCCTGCGCCGCCTCAGCGCGCACGCGCTGCGCGCGGGGCGCTTCACGCCTGAACTCGAGCGCGCCCGTGCCGAGAATGTGCCGACCTTCACGCACTTCCTGGATCTGCCGCTGCTGCTGGTGATCGTCGCCCTCGGCGTGCTCAAGCCGCAGGACTGGACGATGTTCTTCGCGGGAATCGTCGCCGCCCTGGCGATCGCGGCGGGGCTCACGGTGTATGTGCCGAGGCTATCCCGGCGCACCGCTTGGCAGACGATCAGCGCTTCGGGCGACCTGACGATGC
>JBFFZT010000070.1:0-7332 GCA_041568535.1 Burkholderiales bacterium
ATCGCGGTGAGCGCCTTTTCCCCGCCCGAGAGCAGGTGGATGCTGGTGTTGCGCTTGCCCGGCGGGTGCGCCATCACCTGCACGCCCGCGTCGAGGATCTCCTCGCCCGTCATGATGAGCCGCGCCTCGCCACCGCCGAACAGCACCGGAAACAGGGTGCCGAAGTGCCGGTTCACGGCCTCGAAGGTCTCGCGCAGCAGCTCGCGCGTCTCGCGGTCGATGCGGCGAATCGCGTCTTCCAGCGTGCGCACGGCCTCTTCCAGATCCGTGGCCTGCGCATCCAGGAACTGCTTGCGCTCCAGGCTGGTCTTGAGCTCCTCCAGCGCGGCAAGGTTGACGGCGCCCAGCTCGCCCAGGGCCTGCGTTAGCCGCGTGATCTCGCCCTGCAGCGAAGAGGGCCGCGGCGCGGCCGCGGCCTCGGCGGCGAGCCGCGCTTCGTCGGCGCCGCCCTCGCGCAGCTGGCCGTCGTACTGGTCCCGGTTGATCTGCGCGGCCTGCTCCTTGAGGCGCAGCTCGCCGATGCGCTCGCGCAGCGGCGCGAGCTGCGCCTCGGCGCCCAGGCGCTCTTCTTCGAGCGCGCGCAGCGCACCGGCCGCGGTTTCGACGCCGTTGCGCGCTTCGGCCAGCGCCTTCTCGCGCGCGAGGCGCGCCTCGACCGCGCCTTCGAGCGCCGTGCGCACCTCCGGGACGGGATCGACCGAGAGCTCCTCGGTGAGCTTGGCAAGCTCGCTGTCGGCGCGCGCGATCTGCTGGTCGATCAACTGCACCGAGCCGTCGATCTCGGCGATCTTGGCGCTGCACTCGCGCTCGCCGAACACCGCGTCCTGCGCCGCGCGCTCCGCCTGCTGCACGGCCTGGCGCTGCGCCTGCAGCGCGGCGTCCGCCGCCGCGTACGCCGCGTTCACCGCGTCGAGCTGCGTGCGCGCGGCGGCGATCTCCTCTCCGACCTGCTGCGTCGCCGCGCCGCACTGCGCGCGCCGCGTCTCGTCCAGCGCCGCCTGGCGCTCGATCTCCGCGATCTCGGCGTCGATCTTCCCGCTGCGCTCGCGATAGCGCTCCTCGGCCTGCTGCAGCTTGAGCAGCTCGATCTGCAGCTCGTGGCGCGCCTGCTGCCGCTCGGCGAGCGCATCGCGCGCCGCGTCGAGCTCGGTCTGCCGTGCCGCAAGCGCGGCAGCCGCTGCCTCGGCTCGCCCGCGTGCCTCGGCCAGCGCCTGCGCGCGCTCGGCGACCTTGCCCTGCAGCGCCTCGATCTCGGCCTGGCGCGCGAGCAGGCCGGCGTCGGCCGGATCCGGCGCGTGAAACGCCACGGTGTGGCGGGTGAACTGATGCCCGTCGCGGTTCACCAGCAGCGCGCCGGCGGGCAGCCGCGCGCGCTCGGGCGCGCGCGGTGTGCCTTCGCAGACGTACGCATGCGCCAGCCAGTCGGCCAGCGCGCCGCCGAGCTCGGCGTTGACGGCGTGCACCTTGGCGGCGAGCGCCTCGTACCCCGTCAACGCAGCCACGCCGCCGGCGGGCCCGTGGCTGAGCACCCCGGCCTTGACCGGCGGCACATCCGCCGCCACGGCGTCGAGGCGCGCGGCATCGGCGACGTCGAGCGCATGCAGGCGCTCGCGCAGCACCGATTCGACGGCGACTTCCCATCCGGGCTCGATCCGCACCTGCTGCCACAGCCGCGGCAGCGCGTGCAGCGCATTGCGCTCCAGCCAGTCGCGCAGCGGCGCATTGTCCTCCGCCGCCGCCTGGATCTGCGTCAGGGTTGCGAGCTGCGCTTCGCCGGCCGCGTGCTCGTGCGACGCCGCCGACAGCCGCTCCTGGGATTCAGTCTGCGCGGCCTGCAGGGCGTCGCACTGCTCCTGCAGGGTATTCAGCTCTGCCTCGGCTTCGGCAATCGCGGCGTCGCCGGCGCCGCGCCTGGCTTCCTGTTGCGCCAGCACACCGGCCTCGGGCCGCTGCAGCGAGCCCCGCTCCGCCTGCAGGCGCTCGCGGCGCTGCCCGAGTGCCTCCAGCGCGCGCTCCACGTGCTCGAGATTGGACTGCTCGAGCTGGGCGCGGCTCTCGGCGCGCAACAACCGGCTGCGGCATTCGCTCAGCTGGTCCTGGGCCTCGCGGAAAACGCGCTCCGCCTCGGGCAGCCGGCCCCCTTCCAGCGCCGCCTGCGCCTGGGCGTCGGCCACGCGTTGCCGCGCGCCGCCGGCGCGCCCGGCCCACAGATGCAGCGCCTGCGTCAGCTGCGCGCGCTGCTCGCGCCACGCGCCGAGCTGCGTACGGCGCTCGGCGTGCTGATACTCCAGCCGCTGGCGCGTTTCCTCGACGTGCCGCAGCTCCGATTCCAGGCGCGCGACCTCCGCGTTCGCCGCGTACAGCGCGGCCTGCGCGGCGTTCATGCCGTCGCCCGCGGCGTAATGCGCGGCACGCGCCGTTTCCAGCCGGCTCTCGATGCCACGCAGCGTTGCGGTTCCGGCTTCGAGCGCGTTGGCCTGGCTGGCAATCTCCTGCGCATGACGCTCGCGCTCGGCGGCGGCGTCGCGCCGCCGCAGGAACCACAGCAGCTGCTGCTTCACCTGCAGCTCGGCCTGGATCTCCTGGTAGCGCGTGGCGACCTTCGCCTGCGCGTCGAGCTTCTCGATCTGCGCGCCGAGCTCGAGCCGGATGTCGGTGACGCGCGACAGGTTGGCGCGTGTGTCTTCGAGCCGGTGCTCGGTTTCCTTGCGCCGCTCCTTGTAGCGCGACACGCCCGCGGCTTCCTCCAGGAACACGCGCAGTTCGTCGGGCTTGGCCTCGATGACGCGCGAGATCATCCCTTGCTCGATGATGGCGTAGGCGCGCGGCCCCAGGCCGGTGCCGAGGAACATGTCGGTGACGTCGCGCCGGCGCACGTGCTGGTTGTTGATGTAGTACGCAGACTCGCCATCGCGCTGCAGGACGCGCTTCACCGAGAGCTCGGCGTACTGGCTCCACTGCCCGGCCGCGCGGCCCAGGGAGTTGTCGAACATCAGCTCGACGCTGGCGCGCGCCAGGGGCTTGCGCTCGCCCGAGCCGTTGAAGATCACGTCCTGCATCGAGTCGCCGCGCAGCGCCGAGGCGCGCGTTTCGCCCAGCACCCAGCGCACCGCGTCGATCACGTTCGACTTGCCGCAGCCGTTCGGCCCGACGATGCCGACCAGCTGGCCCGGGAAGTGGATCGAAGTCGGATCGACGAAGGACTTGAAGCCTGAGAGACGGATCTGGTTAAGTCGCACGGAGCATGTTCTCGTTTCGAAAATGATACCATCTGCGCGCTCGCCACTCGCCGCGCAACAGCGCGATTTTCCGATGCCTTCGCGCCCCAGCAAGCGCCTGCAGACGTTCCGCAATCCGTCGCCGCAGCGCGACTACCGGATCCACATGCAGCTGCCCGAGTTCACCTGCCTGTGCCCGCTCACGGGCCAGCCGGATTTCGCCGTGCTGGAGCTGGAGTACGTGCCGGACCGCCTGTGCGTCGAGCTGAAGTCGCTCAAGCTCTACGCCTGGTCCTTCCGCGACCAGGGCGCGTTCCACGAGGCGGTCACCAACCGCATCACGGACGACCTGGTGCGCGCCCTGCGGCCGCGCTACCTGAGGCTCACCGCGCGCTTCAACGTCCGCGGCGGCATCGCCACCAGCATCGTCGCCGAGCACCGCAAGCGCGGCTGGAAAGCCGGCGCTTGAATCCGCTCCTCGGGCGGCTGCAGCCCTATCCGTTCGAGAAGCTGCGCGCGCTGCTCGAGGGCGTGACGCCCAACCCGGCGCTGCGGCCGATCAGCCTGCAGATCGGCGAGCCGAAGCACGCCACGCCCGAGCTGGTGAAGGCGGCGCTCGCGGCTTCGCTCGACGGGCTGGCCAGCTATCCCGCCACCGCGGGTACGCCCGCGCTGCGCGAAGCGATCGCGGCATGGCTCGCGCGCCGCTACGCGCTGAAGGCGATCGACCCGGCGACACAGGTGCTGCCGGTCAACGGCTCGCGCGAGGCGCTGTTCGCCTTCGCGCAGACCGTCATCGATCCGGCGGCGGGCGCGGCCCGGGTGGTGTGCCCGAACCCGTTCTACCAGATCTACGAAGGTGCCGCCCTGCTTGCCGGCGCCACGCCGATCTACCTGAACGACGGCATGGAATTCGACGCCGTCGACTGGCGCGGCGTGCAGCTCGCCTACGTGTGCTCGCCGGGCAACCCCACCGGGCGCGTGCTCGGCCTCGAGGCCTGGCGCCGCCTGTTCGAGCTCGCCGACCGCCATGGCTTCACCCTCGCCTCCGACGAATGCTACTCGGAGCTGTATTACGACGAGCTCAACCCGCCGCTCGGCGCGCTGCAGGCGGCGCAGCAGCTCGGTCGAGCCGACTTTGCGCGCGTGGTGGCGTTCTCCAGCCTGTCCAAGCGCTCCAACGCGCCCGGCATGCGCTCGGGCTTCGTCGCGGGCGACGCGGCGATCCTCAGGCGCTTCCTGCTCTACCGCACCTATCACGGCTCGGCGATGAGCCTGCCGGTGCAGCAGGCCTCGATCGCCGCCTGGCGCGATGAGGAGCATGTGCGCGCCAACCGGCGCCTGTACGCCGAGAAATACCGCGCCGTGCTGCCGCTGGTGGGCGCGCCGCTTGCCACCGAGATGCCCGACGGCGCCTTCTACCTGTGGGTGCGCACGCCCGTGGACGACGCGCATTTCGCGCGCGAACTGCAGCGCCAATATAATGTGCTGGTGCTTCCCGGGAGCTTCCTCGCGCGCGATGCGCACGGCGTGAACCCCGGCCGCAACCACGTGCGCATCGCCCTGGTCGCCCCGCTCGAGGAGTGCGTGGAGGCGATGCAGCGCATCGGGCAGTTCGCCCGCAGTCTCTGACGAGGAGTTATGGAACAAGCCGCGCGCATCATCGACCAGGCCTGGGAAGACCGGGCCGGCCTCTCGCCCGCCCAGGCGCCCAAGCCGCTGCGCGAGGCGATCGAGTTCGCGCTCGCCGGGCTCGACGCCGGCACGCTGCGCGTCGCCGAGAAGCGCGCGGGCGCATGGGTGACGCACCAGTGGCTGAAGAAGGCGGTGCTGCTGTCGTTCCGCCTGCAGGACAACCGGATGATGCCGGGCGCGTTCACAAACTATTACGACAAGGTGCCGGCCAAGTTCGCGGCCTACGACGCTGCGGCGTTCGCGCGCGGCGGCTTTCGCGTCGTGCCGCCCGCCATGGCGCGGCGCGGTTGCTATGTGGCGAAGAACGTCGTCCTGATGCCGTCCTACGTCAACATCGGCGCGTACGTCGACGAAGGCACGATGGTGGACACCTGGGCCACGGTGGGCTCGTGCGCGCAGATCGGCAAGAACGTGCACCTGTCCGGAGGCGTGGGCATCGGCGGCGTGCTCGAGCCGGTGCAGGCCAATCCGGTGATCATCGAGGACAACTGCTTCATCGGCGCGCGCTCCGAGGTGGTGGAAGGCGTGATCGTCGAGGAAAACAGCGTGCTGTCGATGGGCGTGTTCCTCGGCCAGAGCACCAAGATTCTCAACCGCGAGACGGGGGAAGTGAGCTACGGGCGCGTGCCGGCGGGCTCGGTGGTGGTGGCCGGCACCCTGCCCTCGGGCGACGGCCGCAGCGCGCTGTACTGCGCGGTGATCGTCAAGCGGGTCGATGCAAAAACGCGGGCCAAAACCAGCCTGAACGATTTGCTGCGAGGGGATTAAACTAGCGGGGTAGCACTGCCCCGGAGGTGTGCGATGTCGGCGATGAAACGCCTGTTCCAGCTGATGTCCGACAAGAAGGCCTCGGACATCTTTCTGTCCATCGGTGCGCCGATCACCATCAAGATCAACGGCGTGGCGATGCCCGTGAACCAGACCATCCTCACGCCGAGCGCGGTGCAGACGCTGCTCTACGAGGTGCTGAACGAGCATCAGGTGCGCGAGTTCGAGGAGGAGCTGGAGCTCAACACCGCCTACACCATGGAAGGGGTGGGCACCTTTCGCATCAGCGCTTTCCGGCAGAAGGGCACGCCCGCGGTGGTGGTGCGCTACATCCCGGGCAGCGTGCCGCCGCTGGACAGCCTGCACCTGCCGCCGGTGCTGAAGGAAGTGGTGATTCAGAAGCGCGGCCTGATCCTGATGGTGGGGGCCACCGGCTCGGGCAAGTCGACCTCGCTCGCCGCGATGATCGACCACCGCAACGCCGAGCGCTCGGGCCACATCCTGACGCTCGAAGACCCGGTCGAATTCATCTTCAAGAACCGCAAGTCGATCGTCAACCAGCGCGAGGTGGGCACCGATACCAAGGCCTTCCCGATCGCCCTCAAGAACGCGCTGCGCCAGGCGCCCGACGTGATCCTGATCGGCGAGATCCGCGACCGCGACACGATGTCGATGGCGCTGCAGTACGCGCAGTCCGGCCACCTGTGCATGGCCACGCTGCACGCGAACAACAGCTACCACGCCATGAACCGCATCATCAGCTTCTACCCGCTGGAGAACCGGCCGACGCTGCTGCTCGACCTGTCGGCCTCGCTGCAGGCGGTGATCTCGCAGCGCCTGGTGCGCACCAAGGCCGGCCAGCGCCGGCCGGCGTGCGAGGTGCTGCTGAATACGCGGCATATCTCGGAGCTGATCGAGAAGGGCGCGATCAACGAGATGCGCGAAGCGATGGAGAAGAGCATGGCGCCGGGCTCGCAGACGTTCGAGCAGTCGCTGTTCAAGCTGTTCGTCGAGGGGCACATCTCCCAGGACGAAGCCATGCTGAACGCGGACTCGGCCACCAACATGCTGTGGCTCATCAACCAGGCCACCGCCGGCCAGATCACCTCGGGCCAGGTGTCGGTTCCGGTCAAGCCCCTGTCCGGGCAGAAGGACGACGACAAGCAGGAGGGCCTGCTCGCCGGCAACAGCGCGTCCTTCGACGGCATCAAGATCGATACGACGACCTGATGTGAATCCGGCTCTCGAGCTTGCCCGCGAGCTGATCGCCCGCCGGTCGGTCACGCCCGCCGACGGCGGCTGCCAGGCGCTCATCGCGCAGCGCCTGGCTGCGCTGGGGTTCCGCAGCGAGGACGCGAGCGTCAACGGCGTCACCAACCTGTGGGCGCGCCGGGGCGACGCGCGGCCGCTGCTGTGCTTCGCCGGCCACACCGATGTCGTGCCCCCGGGCCCCCTGGAGCAATGGCGCACCGAGCCCTTCACGCCGACGGAGCGCGACGGCAAGCTCTACGGCCGCGGCGCGGCCGACATGAAATCCTCGATCGCCAGCTTCGTCGTCGCGGTCGAGCAGTTCGTCGCCGATCGCCCCGCGCACAGCGGGTCGATCGCCTTTCTGCTCACCTCCGACGAGGAGGGTCCCTCGGTCGACGGC
>JBFFZT010000071.1:0-7306 GCA_041568535.1 Burkholderiales bacterium
CGAAAGCGGAGAGAAAAACCGCGTACTTGAAGATCGTCCAGGCGTAGCGCAGATACTTCCGGTCGCCGCTCGCCAAGTACATCAGCACGCAGCCGCCCAGCGCCACCGCGACGAGCAGCCCGAGGACGCGCGCCAGCAGCACCGAGGGCTAGACCGGCTGCCGCATCAGGCCGGCCACCCCCGCCGGCAGCTGCTCGGCGTGCTGGAAGCTCGCCATCTCCCAGGCGGTGGTGTCGGCCACCAGGGCGCGCAGCAGCTTGTTGTTGAGCGCATGGCCCGACTTGTGCGCCGAAAAGGCACCCAGCAGCGGCCGGCCGAGCAGGTACAGGTCGCCAATCGCGTCCAGCACCTTGTGGCGGATGAACTCGTCGGCAAAACGCAGGCCCTCGGCGTTCAGCAGGCGGTACTCATCCAGCACCAGCGCGTTGTCGAGGCCCCCGCCCAGCGCCAGGCCGTCCTCGCGCAGGCGCTCGACGTCGTGCATGAAGCCGAAGGTGCGCGCGCGCGCGATCTCCTTCAGGTAGGACGTTTCGGCGAAATCCACGCTCACCGACTGGCGCGTCTTGTCGATCACCGGATGGTTGAACACGATGGAGAACGAGAGCCGCAGACCCTCGTAGGGCTCCAGGCGCGCCCACTTGTCGCCCTCGCGCACTTCGACGGCGCGCGTCACGCGCAGAAAGCGCTTGGGCGCCGCCTGCTCAGCGAGGCCCGCCTGCTGCAGGAGTAGCGCGAACGGCGCCGCGCTGCCGTCCATGATCGGCACTTCCGGGCCGTCGAGGTCCACGTAAGCGTTGTCCACGCCGAGGCCGGCGAGTGCGGACATGAGGTGCTCGACCGTGTACACCTTGACGTCCTGGTGTACGAGACAGGACGAAAGGCGCGTTTCACCGACGCGATCGGCGCGCGCCGGGATGTCGACCGGTGATTCAAGATCGACGCGGCGAAAGACGATGCCCGTATCGGGCTGCGCCGGCCGCAGCGTCATGTTCACTTTTTGTCCCGTGTGCAGGCCCACGCCCTTGGCGCGGATCAGGGACTTCAGGGTGCGTTGCTTGAGCATTCCTAACTTCTTGAGCGAGCGACGGATTCTAGCAGACGGGCACGGCGGAGCGCCTCCGGCTAGGAGGATAAAGAGGCGCTGCCGCCGCTGCCGGCCCGGATCCTAGTCGGCCTGCTTGCGCAGGAACGCCGGGATGTCGTACTTGTCGACGCCGCTCTGCTGCAAGGCCTCGACCGTCGAGGCGCGATTGCGGCGGATCACGGCCGGCACCGAGTCGAGCTGCTGGTAGTCCACCGCACCGTGCGCCGGATGCGGCTGGTCGTCGGTGCCCGTCTTCTGTGACACCACCAGCTGCGGCTTGCCCTGGCGCGCCATCAGCGGCGCCCCGAGCCCGGTCGCGACCACGGTGACGCGCAGGTTGTCGGTCAGCCCGTCGTCGTACACTCCACCGTAGATGATGGTTGCATCTTCCGCCGCGAAGGCGCGGATGGTGTTCATCACCTCCTTGGTCTCGCGCAGCTTCAGGCTCGTGCGCGAGGCGCTGATGTTGACCAGCACGCCGCGCGCCCCGGCGAGGTTGACGCCCTCAAGTAGCGGGCAGGCCACGGCCTGTTCGGCGGCGATGCGCGCGCGATCGACCCCGGCGGCGGTCGCCGAGCCCATCATCGCCATGCCCTGCTCGGACATGACCGTGCGCACGTCCTGGAAGTCGACGTTGACCAGGCCCGGCTGGTTGATGATCTCGGCAATGCCGGCAACGGCGTCGTTCAGCACGTCGTCGGCGGCGCGGAACGCCTCTTCCTGCGTCACGTCCTCGCCCAGCACCTCCTCGAGCTTGTCGTTGAGGATGACGATGAGCGAATCGACGTGCGGCGCAAGCTCGGCGAGGCCTTGCTCGGCGATCTTCATGCGCTTCGAGCCCTCGAACGAGAACGGCTTGGTCACCACCGCCACCGTGAGGATGCCGAGCGAGCGCGCCACCTCCGCGATCACCGGGCCGGCGCCGGTGCCCGTGCCACCGCCCATGCCGGCGGTGATGAACACCATGTGCGCGCCCGAGACCGCCTCCTCGATGCGCTCGCGCTCGGCGAGCGCCACCGCGCGCGCCTCCTCGGGCTTGGCGCCTGCGCCCAGCCCGCTCGAGCCGAGCTGGATCTGGTTGCGCGACTTGTTGCGCGAGAGCACCTGCGCGTCGGTGTTGACGGCGATGAACTCCACGCCCTCGACGCCCTGCTCGATCATGTGGTTGACGGCGTTGCCGCCGGCGCCACCGACCCCGATCACCTTGATGACCGGCCCTGCCGCTTGACTGTCCACGATCTCAAACATGGTGTTTCCTCCTTGCCAGTTGATACGACGTCAAAAGTTGCGTTGGAACCATTCCCGCATGCGCGCGAGCACCGCGCGCATCGATCCGTCCTGGCGCGACAGCTGTCCCTGGCGGACCTGCTGCACGCCTTCCATCAGCAGTCCCACCGCCGTGGCGTAGCGCGGGCTGCGCACCACGTCGGCGAGGCCGCCCGTGTAGCGCGGCACACCCACGCGCACCGGCATGTGGAAGATCTCCTCGCCCAGCTCGACCATGCCGCGCATCACCGAGCTGCCGCCGGTGAGCACCACGCCCGAGGACAGCAGCTCCTCGAAGCCCGACTCGCGCAGCACCTGCTGCACCAGCGAAAACAGCTCTTCGACGCGCGGCTCGATCACTTCGGCGAGCGTCTGGCGCGACATGACGCGCGGCCCGCGGTCGCCGATGCCGGGCACTTCGATCATCTCGTTCGGGTCGGCAAGCTGCCTGAGCGCCACGCCGTGGCGCACCTTGATCACCTCGGCCTCCGCGGTCGGCGTGCGCAGCGCCATGGCGATGTCGTTGGTGATCTGGTCGCCGGCGATCGGGATCACCGCGGTGTGGCGGATGGCGCCATGCGTGAATACGGCGATGTCGCTCGTGCCGCCGCCCACGTCCACCAGGCATACGCCGAGATCGGTCTCGTCCTCGGACAGCACCGCGCGCGAGGAGGCGAGCGGTTGCAGGATGAGGTCGTTCACCTCCAGCCCGCAGCGGCGCACGCATTTCACGATGTTCTGCGCCGCCGACACCGCGCCGGTGACGATGTGCACCTTCACCTCCAGGCGCACGCCCGACATCCCGATCGGCTCGCGCACGTCTTCCTGGCCGTCGATGATGAATTCCTGGCGCAGCACGTGCAGGATCTGCTGGTCGGTGGGGATGTTCACCGCCTTGGCGGTCTCGATGGCGCGCTCGACGTCGAGCGCGCCGACCTCGCGGTCCTTGATCGCCACCATGCCGGTCGAATTGAAGCTCTTGATGTGATTGCCGGCGATGCCGGTGAAAGCCGACGCGATCTTGCAATCGGCCATCAGCTCGGCCTCCTCGAGCGCGCGCTGCACCGCGTTCACCGTGGACTCGATGTTCACCACCACGCCCTTCTTCAACCCCTTGGATTCGTGCCCGCCCATGCCGAGGATCTCGAGCGAGCCGTCGGCGCGCAGCTCGGCCACCAGGGCCGCCACCTTGGAGGTGCCGATGTCCAGCGCCACGACGAGGTTCTTGGTTTCCTTGGCCATGGCCTATCCGCCCTTCGCTTCGGCCACGCGCAGCGCGAAGCCATTGGGGTAGCGCAGGTCGACGTACTCGTGCGTCATCGGCATGCGCGCGAGCGTCTGCGGCCACGCCGCCACCAGGCGCGCGAGGCGTGCCTCCACCGGATCGTTGGGCGCGTCGCGCCCGAGCTCGATGGCCAGACCGTCGGCCAAGCGCAGGCGCCACGCGTAGCGCGGCGAGAGCGTCAGGCGATCCGGCGCCGCGGCGATCGGCGCCAGGATCTCGCCGAAGCGACGGTAGCGGCGCGTGACCTCGCCCTCACTGCCCACCGGCCCCGCGAACAGCGGCAGCGCGGCGTCGCTGGCCCCCGCGAAGCGCTCGCCCTGCACGTTGACCAGGCCGCCCGCAGCCCAGCGCGCGAACGCCACGTGCTCCTCGAGCGTCGCTTCAAGCCGATCGGGCCAGACGCGGCGCACCTCGACGCGGCGCACCCAGGGCAGGCCTTCGAGCGCCGCGCGCACGCGACCCAGGTCGACGGCGAAGAAGTTGCCGGTCACGCGTCCTGCGGCCGCCTGCTCGATCTCGGCCAGCGAGGTGTGCGTCAGCGCGCCGCGCACTGTCATCTCGCGCAGAGGAAACAGCTCCGAGCGCAGCAGCAGCTGCATCGCCGCGACGGCGAACACCATGAGGGCGAGCGCAGTCAGCGCGCCGGCGGCCGCGTTGAGCAGGCGCGGGTTATCCCACATGCGCGCCCTCCAGGATCTTCAGGCACAGGTCCTCGTAGGAAAGCCCCGCAACACGCGCCGCCATCGGCACCAGGCTGTGGCCGGTCATGCCGGGTGCGGTGTTTACCTCGAGCAGCCAAGGCTTGCCCGCCTTGTCGAGCATGAGATCGACGCGCCCCCAGCCGCTGCAGCCGAGCAGCTTGAAAGCCTCCAGCGAAAGGGCCCGCAACGGCGCTTCCTCCTGCGGCGGCAGCCCGCAGGGGCACAGGTACTTGGTGTCGTCGCTGAAGTACTTGTGGTGATAGTCGTAATTGCCCTGCGGCGCTTCGATGCGGATCAGCGGCAGCACCGAATCGCCGAGAATGCCGGCGGTGTATTCGGGACCGTCGACGAAGGTCTCCGCCAGCGCCGTGTCCCGGTACTTCTTCGCTGCCAGCTCGTAGGCCGCCGGCAAATGCGCGACAGCGGTGACTTTCGTCAGGCCGAGCGTCGAGCCTTCGTTCGCCGGCTTGACGATGAGGGGCAGGCCGAGGTCCTGCGCCACGGCCGCCCAGTCGTCCTGCGCCTGCAGCACGCGATAGCGCGGGGTCGGCAGCCCGCCCGCCATCCAGATCATCTTGCTGCGCCATTTGTCGATGGCGATCGCCGAGCCGGTCACGCCGCTCCCGGTGTAGGGAATGCCCATCACCTCCAGCGCCCCCTGCACCGTGCCGTCCTCCCCGCCCCGGCCATGCAGCGCGATGAAGCAGCGCGTGAAGCCGTCGCGCTTCAGCTCGGCCAGGTCGCGCTCGGCGGGATCGAAGGCGTGCGCATCCACCTTCTTCGCGCGCAGCGCCTTGAGCACGCCGGCGCCGCTCAACAGCGAGATCTCCCGCTCGGCGGACTTGCCGCCCATCAGCACGGCGACCTTGCCGGGGCTCATGCCGCCTCCCCCACGATGCGCACTTCCGGCATCAGCTCGACCCCGGTGCCCTCGGCGACGCGCCGGCGCACTTCCTCGATAAGCCCCTCGATGTCGGCGGCGCTCGCGCGGCGCTCCGGGTTGACGATGAAGTTGGCGTGCTTGTCCGAGACGCGCGCGCCGCCGCGTGTCAGGCCTTTCAGGCCGCAGGACTCGATCAGCCGCGCCGCGTGGTCGCCGGGCGGGTTGCGGAACACGCTGCCCGCGTTCGGCAGTTGCAGCGGCTGCGAGGAGATGCGACGCACCAGGAGCTCGCGGATGCGGCCGCGCGCGAGCGCGCCATCCCCGGGGCGCAGCGTGAACCACGCGCCGGTGAACCACTCGTCCTCGCCCAGGACGCGCCCGTCGCGCAGCGCACAATGCCGGTAGCCGACATCGAACTCCGCGCGCGCGCGGTCGCGCAGCGCACCGCGCCGATCGACGGTCACCACGTGCTCCACCAGGTCCCAGGTCTCGCCGCCGTAGCACCCGGCGTTCATGGCGAGCGCGCCGCCGACCGTGCCCGGGATGCCCGCCAGGAACTCCGCATGCGCCAGGTCGTGGCGCGCAGCGAAGCGGGCCACCTTGGGCGCGGCGACGCCCGCATCCGCGTACAGCTGCCCGCCGAGCATCTGCGGGTGCAGCCCGGCCGCGTGCGTCAGCACCGCGGTGCCGTTGAACCCGCCATCGCGCACCAGCAGGTTCGAGCCGAGGCCGACGAACAGCAGCGGCTCGCGCGGCGGCAGCTGCGCGAGAAAGCCCTGCAGGTCCTCGGTATCGGCGGGCGCGTAGAAGCGCGCCGCCGGCCCGCCCGCGCGCCAGCTCACGTGGCGCGACATCGGCTCGCTGGCCTTCAGCACGCCGCGCAAACCCTTCAGTCGGAGCATGTCCGCCATGTTCATGTCAGCTGCGCCGGCACGTTGGCGATCGATCCCGCGCCCATGGTCACCACCACGTCGCCATCGCGCGCCACGCGGCGGATCGCGGCCGCGAGCTGCGTCACGTCCTCGACGAACACCGGCTCGACCTTGCCGGCGACGCGCACGGCGCGCGCGAGCGAGCGCCCGTCGGCGGCAACGATCGGCGGCTCGCCGGCCGCGTACACCTCGGCAAGGAGCAGCGCGTCGGCGGTGGAGAGCACCTTGACGAAGTCCTCGAACAAGTCGCGCGTGCGCGTGAAGCGGTGCGGTTGAAAGGCGAGCACCACCCGGCGGCCGGGGAAGGCGCCGCGCGCTGCTGCCAGCGTGGCGGCCATTTCCGCGGGGTGATGCCCATAGTCGTCCACCAGGGTGAAACTGCCGCCGCCGGTGATCTTGATCTCGCCGCAGCGCTGGAAGCGCCGCCCCACGCCGTGGAACTCGGCAAGCGCCTTGAGGATCGCGGCGTCGGCGACGCCGAGCTCGCCGCCCACGGCGATCGCGGCGAGGGCGTTCTGCACGTTGTGCGCGCCGGGCAGGTTAAGGCTCACCGCCAGCGCCGGCCTGCCCTCGCGGCGCGCGGTGAAGCGCATCGCGCCGGCCGCGTGCTCGAGCTTCTCGGCGCGCACCATCGCCTCGGCAGCGAAACCGTACGTGACCACGGGCTTGGAGACGAACGGCAGGATCTCGCGCACGTGCGCGTCGTCCGCGCACAGCACCGCGCTGCCGTAAAAGGGCAGGTTCTGCAGGAACTGCACGAACGCCTGCTTGAGGCGCGCGAAATCGTGCTGGTATGTCTCCATGTGGTCGGCATCGATGTTGGTGACCACCGCCAGCACGGGCTGCAGGTGCAGGAACGAAGCGTCGGACTCGTCCGCCTCGACGACGATGTATTCGCCCTGGCCAAGGCGCGCGTTGGAGCCGGCGGCGTTGAGGCGCCCGCCGATGACGAAGGTCGGGTCGAGCCCGCCCTCGGCGAGCACGCTCGCCACGAGGCTCGTCGTCGTGGTCTTGCCGTGCGTGCCGGCGATCGCCACGCCCTGCTTCAGGCGCATCAGCTCGGCCAGCATCAGCGCGCGCGGCACCACCGGCACGCGGCGTGCGCGCGCCGCCTGCACCTCGGGGTTGTCCGCGCGCACCGCGCTCGACACCACC
>JBFFZT010000072.1:0-7306 GCA_041568535.1 Burkholderiales bacterium
ACACCTGCTGCGCCTTGGTCGGAATGGTGGTGTTCTTGTTGATGAGCTTGGTCATCACCCCGCCCAGCGTCTCGATGCCGAGCGACAGCGGCGTGACGTCGAGCAGCAGCACGTCCTTGACGTCGCCCTTCAGCACGCCCGCCTGGATGCCCGCGCCGATGGCCACCGCCTCGTCGGGGTTGACGTCCTTGCGCGGCTCCTTGCCGAAGAACTCGCGCACCTTGTCGACCACCTTGGGCATGCGCGTCTGTCCGCCGACCAGGATGACGTCGGCGATGTCGCTCGGCTTCAGGCCCGCGTCCTTCATGGCGATGCGGCAGGGCTCGATGGTCTTCTGGATCAGGTCGTCCACCAGCGATTCGAACTTGGCGCGCGTCACCTTCATCGTCAGGTGCTTCGGGCCCGAGGCGTCCGCGGTGATGTAGGGCAGGTTGATCTCGGTCTGCTGCGACGACGAGAGCTCGATCTTGGCCTTCTCGGCGGCGTCCTTCAGGCGCTGCAGCGCGAGCACGTCCTTCGACAGGTCGACGCCCGCGTCCTTCTTGAACTCGGTGACGATATGGTCGATGAGGCGCTGGTCGAAGTCCTCGCCACCGAGGAACGTGTCGCCGTTGGTCGAGAGCACCTCGAACTGCTTCTCGCCGTCCACGTCGGCGATCTCGATGATCGAGATGTCGAACGTGCCGCCGCCCAGGTCGTAGACCGCGATCTTGCGGTCGCCCTTTTCCAGCTTGTCCATGCCGAAGGCGAGCGCCGCCGCGGTGGGCTCGTTGATGATGCGCTTCACGTCGAGCCCGGCAATGCGCCCGGCGTCCTTGGTGGCCTGGCGCTGCGAGTCGTTGAAGTAGGCCGGCACCGTGATCACGGCTTCCGTGACTTCCTCGCCCAGGTAGTCCTCGGCGGTCTTCTTCATCTTGCGCAGGATCTCGGCCGAGACCTGCTGCGGGGCCATCTTCTTGCCGCGCACCTCGACCCAGGCGTCGCCGTTGTCGGCCTTGACGATCTTGTAGGGCATCAGGTGGATGTCCTTTTCCACCTCCTTCTCGCCGAAGCGCCGGCCGATCAGGCGCTTCACCGCGTAGATGGTGTTCTTGGCGTTGGTCACCGCCTGGCGCTTGGCCGGGGCGCCCACCAGGATCTCGCCGTCCTCGGTGTAGGCGACGATCGACGGGGTGGTGCGGGAGCCCTCCGAGTTCTCGATGACCTTGGGCTTGGCGCCCTCCATGAGGGCGACGCAGGAGTTGGTGGTGCCCAGGTCGATGCCGATGATCTTTGCCATGGTGGTTCCTTCAGTTCGATTCCAAGTTACTGTCTGAGATGGGGTTTCCGGCCCCGTTTTCAACTGCCCTGGCCTTGGCGACGGTCACCAGGGCCGGCCGGATGATGCGGTCGTTCAGGGTGTAGCCCTTCTGCAGGACGGCGAGCACGGTGTTGGGCTCCTGGTCCGACTCCGCCGTCGACATGGCCTGATGCCGGTGCGGGTCGAATTTCTGCCCCGGCTCGGGGCTGACCTCGGCGACACCGGCCCGCTCGAACGCGCCTTGCAGCTGCTTGCGGGTCAGCTCCACGCCGGCGCGCAGGGCCTGCGCGTCGGCATCGGCGGTCCCCAGGGCGGCCTCGAGACTGTCCATCACCGGAACCAGGTCCTCCACCACGCGCTCGGCGGCGTACTTCCTCGCCTGGGCAATGTCAGCCTGCGCGCGTTTGCGCGCGTTCTCCGCGTCGGCCAGCGCGCGCAGCCAGGCCTCGCGCTGCTCTTCGAGCTTGCCCTGCGCCTCGGCGAGCCGCGCTTCCAGCGGCCGGCCCTCCGGCGATTCGGGCGCAGAACTTTCTCCAGGCACTTTGTCAGGTTGCGGCTTCGGATCGGACATCGGGGAAAAATCAGCCTGTTAAACGTCGATATATTGGGCGCCGACCCGCTGCTTCAAGCCCGAAATCGCACCCGGGCGCCACGAAACCGGGGACGGCCGCTTTTTCACTTTGATGGAATAGAATCCGCAGGTATGATTCCACATTAAATGGGTGCGATAAGAGCCTGACAAAAAAAGGGTTAAATCGCTCCCGTGGCGGGTTGTTCTTGGGGGACTGAAGTCTGTGAGCGAAGCAGCGCCAGTACCGATCAAGGTGCTGGTCATCGATGACAGCAACACGATCCGGCGCAGCGCGGAGATGTTTCTGCGCCAGGCCGGTTTCGAAGTCATCCTCGCCGAGGACGGCTTCGACGCCCTCGCCAAGATCAGCGACCACCAGCCGAAGGTGATCTTCGTGGACATCATGATGCCGCGGCTGGACGGCTATCAGACCTGCGCGCTGATCAAGCAGAACCCGAAGCTCAAGACCACCCCCGTCATCATGCTCTCGAGCAAGGACGGGGTCTTCGACCGCGCGCGTGGCCGCCTCGCGGGGTCCGACCGCTACCTGACCAAGCCCTTCACCAAGGAAGCGCTCATCGACACGGTCAACGAGTACGTCAAGCCCGCGGCCCCGACTTCCTAATCACTTCGCACCAGAGAGCCTCTCATGCCCATCAAGAACATCCTCGTCGTCGACGATTCCCCCACCGACCGCCAGTACCTGACGGACCTGCTGGCGAAAAGCGGCTATCAGGTCACCACCGCCGAGAGCGCGGAGCAGGCGCTCGACAAGGTCAAGCAGCAGCGCCCGGACCTCGTGCTGATGGACGTGGTGATGCCGGGCCAGAACGGATTCCAGGCGACGCGCACGCTCAGCAAGGACAGCGCCACCAAGGACATCCCCGTCATCATCTGCACCACCAAGGGCCAGGAAACCGACCGCGTCTGGGGCATGCGCCAGGGGGCGCGCGACTACGTCGTCAAGCCGGTGAACCAGGCCGACCTGCTGGCCAAGATCGCGGCGCTCGGCTAGTGGCCAACCGGATCTCCCTGCGCGATTACCAGCGCGAGCTGGCGGACCGGCTGCAGAGCGCGGGCGCCGGGCGCGCGGCGTCCAAGCTCGGCCTGGAGGTCGGGGGCGAGCGCTGGCTGGTGGACCTCACCGACGCCGGCGAGGTGATCCCGGTGCCGGGTATTACCCCCGTGCCGCTGACGCGGCGGTGGTTCCGCGGCGTGGCGAGCATCCGGGGCAACCTTTTCAGCGTGGTCGACATCGGCGCCTTTCTCGGCGGCGGCGCCGCGACGCCGGGCGAACAGGCGCGCCTGCTGCTGCTCAGCGAGCGCTTTCGCACCGGCAGCGCGCTGCTGGTCGACCGCTCGCTCGGCCTGCGCAACCCGGACGAGCTGCAGGCGCGTACGGGCGGGCCGAAGCATACGCAGGCGCCCTGGGTCAGGGCGGAATACGACGACGCCGCCGGCGCGCGCTGGCGCGAGCTGGACGTGGCGCGGCTGGTGCAGGACCCGGAATTTCTCAGCGTTGGCACGTGAAACAGGAGCGGCTCATGGAGGACAGCATGAAACGAATCTCGGGTTGGGGTGTGTGGGGCGTGATCGGGGCGCTGCTCGCCTTGCCGGCGGCGGCGGAAACCGGCGTCACGGCGGACAAGGTCCTGCTCGGCCAGGCGGCCGTGTTTTCGGGACCGGCGGCGCAGCTCGGCATCCAGATGCGCAACGGCATCAAGTCCTACCTGGACCACGTCAACGCGCAGGGCGGGGTGCACGGCCGCAAGATCGAGCTGGTGACCGAGGACGACCGCTACGAGAGCGCCGCCGCGCCGGCGGCGACCAAGAAGCTGATCGAGGAGCACAAGGTGTTCGCGCTCATCGGCTACGTGGGCACGCCCACCGGCGTTGCGCACCTGCCGGTGCTGACGCAGGCCAAGGTGCCGCTGGTCGGCATGTTCACGGGCGCGGAGGTGCTGCGCGTGCCGTTCAATCGCTACGTGTTCCACGTGCGCGCCAGCTACTACGACGAGACCGACAAGATCGTCGAGCAGGTGGTCTCGATCGGCGGCAAGAAGATCGCGGTGTTCTACCAGAACGACTCCTACGGCCAGGCGGGCCTGAAGGGCGTGGAGCTCGCCACGCAGAAGCGCAACATGAAGATCACCGCGCTCGGCACGGTCGAGCGCAACACGATCAAGGTGGAAGACGCGGTGAAGCAGATCCACGCCGCGCGCCCGGACGCGGTGGTGATGATCAGCCAGTACACGTCCTGCGCGGAGTTCATCCGGCAGATGCAGAAGGCGGGCAGCAACGCGACCTTCTACAACGTGTCGTTCGTCGGCAGCAAGGCGCTCTCGGATGCGCTCGGGCAGGACGGCGTCGGCGTCGCCATCTCCCAGGTGGTGCCGTTCCCCTGGGGCCGCGCGGTGCCGGTGGTGAAGGAATACCAGCAGCTCTCGGAGAAGGCCGGGTTCACGGACTACAACTTCAGCGCCATGGAGGGCTTCCTCTCGGCGAAGGTGGCCGTGGAAGGGCTGCGCCGCGCGGGCCGCAACCTGACGCGCGAAGGCTACATCGCGGCGCTGGAGAAGATGGAGGACGTCGATCTGGGCGGGTTCTTCGTCAGCTATTCGCCCAACAACCACGCCGGATCCAAGTTCGTCGACATGACGATCATCGGCCGCGGCGGCAAGTTCTTGCGATAAAGGAAAACCCATGGCATTCAACTTTGGCGCGCTCAAACTTCCGTTCCTCGGCCGCGGCGCCGACCCCGGCGAGCAGGTGAGTGCCAAGCCGGCCGCGGCGGCGGGCGGCCTGTGGCTCATCGGCCACCTGCCGATCGGCCGCCAGCTGCTGATCCTCGGCGCCGTCCTGACCCTGCTGCTGGCGGCGATCTTCACGCTCGTCGTCTACGACACGCGCCAGGGCACCTTCGGCACCCTGTACATCTCGAGCGTCGGCAAGCTGCAGATGCTGTCGCAGCGCCTGGCGAAAGCGGCGCAGCAGTCCTCCCAGGGCAACGCCGAGGCGTTCAAGCAGCTGCGCAGCAGCCGCGACGAATTCGCCGCGCTGATCAAGCTGCTCGCCTTCGGCGGCGTGAGCGGCGGCGTCGACCTGCCGCCCACCCCCGAGGCGGTGCAGCCGCGGCTCACTGCGCTCGACCGCGAATGGGGCAAGACCCAGCGCAATGCCGCGCTGGTGATCGACGAGGAGCGCAATCTCGTCGCGCTGGGCAACGCGGTACGCGCGATCAACGCCAACAACCCGGTCCTGCAGGAGCTCACCGACGAGATCGCGGCGCTCAGCGTGCAAAAGGGCGGCTCGGCGCGCCAGAATGCGATTACCGCGCAGCTCACCATGCTGACGCAGCGCATGGCGAAGAACGCCAACGTCATGCTGGCGGAGAACATCGTCGACCCGGAGGTGGCGTTCCTGCTCGGCAAGGACACCAACACCTACCGCGACACCCTGCAGGGGCTGCTGCAGGGCAGCGACGCGCTGCGCATCGCGCGCGTGGGCGACGCCGAGATGCGCGGCAAGCTCGGCGAGCTGCAGACCGCGTTCAACGACTACCAGCGCGCGGTGAGCGACATCCTCGGCAACCAGGCGCGCCTGGTCGGCGCCAAGCGCGCGGCGTTCGAGATCTTCAACGACAGCGAGTCGCTGCTGCGCACGACGGAGAGCCTGAGCGCCGCGTACGAGGATGAGCTCGGCAAGCGCGTCTACAACTTCATCGCGCTCGGCGTGCTGGCGGTTGCGGCACTCGCGCTGCTGGGGCTGATCGGCCTGGTCTTCGTCGGCGACAGCCGGCGCCGGGCGGAGGAAAGCGAGCGCCAGAACCGGACCAACCAGCAGGCCATTCTGCGCCTGCTCGACGAGATCGGCAGCCTGGCCGACGGCGACCTCACGTCGCGGGCGCAGGTGACCGAGGAAATCACCGGCGCCATCGCCGACTCCATCAACTACACCATCGACGAGCTGCGCCGCCTGGTGACCGGCATCAACACGGCCGCCCAGCAGGTGACCACGGCGACGGCGGAAGCCCAGTCCACGGCCTCGCAGCTGCTGCAGGCGGCGCAGCGGCAAGCCGAGGAGATCCAGGGCACCGGCCAGTCCGTGACGCAGATGGCACGCTCCATGAGCGCGGTGTCGAAAAGCGCCGGCGACTCGGCCAAGGTGGCGGAAAGCTCGCTGCACGCCGCCGAGAAGGGCGCCGAGGCGGTGCAGAACGCGATCCGCGGCATGAACGACATCCGCGAGCAGATCCAGGAGACCTCCAAGCGCATCAAGCGCCTCGGCGAGTCCTCGCAGGAGATCGGCGAGATCGTGCAGCTGATCTCGGACATCACCGAGCAGACCAACGTGCTGGCGCTGAACGCCGCCATCCAGGCGGCGTCCGCGGGCGAAGCGGGGCGCGGCTTCACGGTGGTGGCCGAGGAGGTGCAGCGGCTCGCCGAGCGCTCCGCCGAGGCCACCAAGCACATCGGCGCGATCGTCAAGTCGATTCAGCGCGACACGCAGGACGCGGTCGAGGCCATGGAGCGCAGCACGCGCGGCGTGGTCGAGGGCACCAAGACGGCCGACGAGGCCGATCGCGCCCTGCGCGAGATCGAGACGGTGTCGAACCAGCTCGCCGAGCTGATCGGCTCGATCTCCAATGCCACCGAGCAGCAGTCGGCCTCGGCGACGCGCGTGGCGCAGGCCATGCAGGAGATCCTCGCCATCACCCAGCTGACGACCGACGGCACGCGCACCACGGCGGCCTCGGCCGCGCGCCTGACCGAGCTCGCCAACGGCCTGAAGGCCTCGGTGGCCGGCTTCAAGCTCGCCTGACAAAGGCCATGGGCGGCGCCTCCACCACCATCCTTTCCTGGATCACCACCGAGGTGGACCAGGCGCTGTCGCACGTGCACGAGCAGCTAGCGCGCGTCAGGTCCGATCCGGCGAACACGGTCGCGATCGGCAGCTGCCAGGAGCACCTGCACCAGGTGAGCGGAGCGCTGCGCATGGTCGGCCTGGCCGGGGCCACGCGCTTTTGCGAGAACATCGAAAGCGGGCTCTCGCGCGTCAGCGCCGCGCGGCCGGGGGCGGCGACGGGTGCCCTGGGCACCATCGACCGCGCCGTGGTGGCGCTGCGGGAGTACGTCGACGGCCTGGAGCGCGGCCAGGCCGACGTGCCGCTGCGCCTGTACCCGGTGTACCGGGAGCTGGCCGAGCAGCAGGGCGTGCAGGGCGTTTCCGAGAAGGACCTGTTCTATCCCGACCTCGCGCTGCAGGCGCCCGCGCATCACGCCCCGAGAACCCTGGGCGCGCAGGAGCTCAAGCCCTTCCTGCAGACCCAGCGCGCACTGTTCCAGCGCGGCCTGCTCGCGCTGCTGCGCGGCAAGGGCGGGTTGCCCGAAATGCGCCAGGCGCTCGACGCGTTGCACCAGGTCGCGGCGCAGCTG
>JBFFZT010000073.1:0-7266 GCA_041568535.1 Burkholderiales bacterium
GAGGCGCACGCCTTTCTCGCCTGGCTGCTCGACAACCACATGACGCTGCTCGGCTACCGCGACTACGAGCTGGTGAGCGAAGGCGGCGAGGACGTGCTGCGCATCGTGCGCGGCTCGGGTTTGGGCATCCTGCGAGAGCGCGAGGGCACCACCGTGTCCACGAGCTTCGCCACCCTGCCACCGGAAACGCGCGCCCGCGCGCGCCTGCCCGAGATCCTGGTGCTGTCGAAGGCCAACACCCGCGCCACCGTGCACCGCCCCGGCTATCTCGATTACGTCGGCGTGAAACGCTTCGACGCCAAGGGGCAGGTGGTCGGCGAGCGGCGCATCCTCGGCCTGTACACCCACAACGTCTATACGGCGAACCTGGCCGACATCCCGGTCGTGCGCCGCAAGGTGGCCGTGGTGCAGGCGCGCGCCGGGTTCCTGCCTGCGAGCCACAACGGCAAGGCGCTCGCCTCGATCCTCGAGGACTACCCGCGCGACGAGCTGCTGCAGATCGAGCCCGACGAGCTCTACGCGCACGCCATCGCCATCCTGCAGCTCGGCGAGCGCCAGAGGACGCGCCTGCTGGTGCGGCGCGACGCTTACGGCCGCTACATCACCTGCCTGGTGTACGTGCCGCGCGACAAGTACAACACCGAGCAGCGCACGAAGTTCCAGCACATCCTCGCCGAGGCGTTCAACGGCACGGCGGCCGAGTTCACCGTGAGCCTGTCGGAGGCGCCGCTCGCGCGCGTGTTCATGGTGATCCGCACGCGCCCGGGGCAGGTGCCGGAGTTCGACGTGCGCGAGCTGGAGGAGAGAATCGTCGCCGCCACGCGGCGCTGGGAAGACGACCTGCACGAGACGCTCGTCGCGCAGCTCGGCGAGGAGCGCGGCAACGACCTGTACGCGCGCTTCGGCCAGGCGTTCCCCGCGGGCTACCGCGAGGAGACGCCGGTGCGCAGCGCGCAGCTCGACATCGGCATGATGGCCCAGCTCGGCGCGCCGCCGGCGCTCGGCATGAACCTGTACCGGCCGCTCGGCGCCGAGCCCGGCGCATGGCGCTTCCGCCTGTACCGCTGCGGTCCGCCGATCGCGCTCTCCGACGCACTGCCGATCCTGGAAAACCTCGGCGTGCGCGTGCTCGACGACCGGCCCTACCGCATCGAGCCGGCCGACGGCACGCCGCTGTCGATCGTCGATTTCGGGCTTGTGCTTTCCACGCTCCCGGGCGAGGAGCTCGCGCTCGAGCGCGTGCGGCCGCTGTTTCACGAGGCGTTCGAGGCGATGTGGAACGGGCAGGTCGAGCCTGACAGCCTCAACCAGCTGGTGCTCGCCGCCGAGCTCTCGGCGCGCGACATCGCGCTGCTGCGCGCCTACAGCCGCTACCTGCGCCAGGCCGGCTTCACCTTCAGCCTTGCCTACGTGCAGCAGACCCTGACCGCGCACGCCGCGCTCGCGCGCGGCCTGGTGCGACTGTTCCACGCGCGCTTCGCCCCGCAGCAGAAGGCGCAGGCGGACGAGGAAGCGCTGGTGCGCGAGCTCGAGACCGGCCTGGAGCACGTGCCGAGCCTCGACGACGACCGCATCCTGCGCCAGTTCCTCGCCGCGATCCGCGCCACCACGCGCACCAACGCGTTCCAGCCGGGCGCCGACGGCCGTCCCAAGCCCTACATCTCGCTCAAGTTCGATCCGGCCAAGGTGCCCGGGCTGCCCGAGCCGCGGCCGATGTTCGAGATCTTCGTGTACTCGCCGCGCGTCGAGGGCGTGCACCTGCGCGGCGGGCCGGTGGCGCGCGGGGGCCTGCGCTGGTCGGACCGACGCGAGGACTTCCGCACCGAGGTGCTCGGCCTGATGAAGGCGCAGATGGTGAAAAACGCGGTCATCGTGCCGGTCGGCTCGAAAGGCGGCTTCGTCGTCAAGCAGCCGCCGTCCGCGGGCGATCGCGAGGCGCTGATGAAGGAAGGCGTGGCGTGCTACAGGATCTTCCTCCAGGGCCTGCTCGACATCACCGACAACCTCGTCGGCGGCAAGCCCGAGCCGCCGCGCGATGTGGTGCGCTACGACGTCGACGACCCCTACCTGGTGGTCGCCGCCGACAAGGGCACCGCGACCTTCTCCGATATCGCCAACGGCATCGCCGCGGAGTACGGCTTCTGGCTGGGCGACGCCTTCGCCTCCGGGGGCTCGGTCGGCTACGACCACAAGAAGATGGGCATCACCGCGCGCGGCGCCTGGGAGTCGGTCAAGCGCCACTTCCGCGAGCTCGGGCACGACACGCAGTCGCAGCCCTTCACGGTGGTCGGCATCGGCGACATGTCGGGCGACGTGTTCGGCAACGGCATGCTGCTCTCGCGCCACATCAAGCTGGTAGCCGCGTTCGACCACCGCCACGTCTTCATCGACCCCGACCCCGACCCGGCGAAGAGCTTCGCCGAGCGCGAGCGCCTGTTCGGGCTGGCGCGCTCCTCCTGGGCCGACTACGACGCGAAGCTGATCTCGAAAGGCGGCGGCGTCTGGCCGCGCAGTGCCAAGTCGGTGCCGCTGTCGGCGGAGGCGCGCCGCGTCCTCGGCGTGGAGGCGAAGGCACTGTCGCCGACCGAGCTGGTGAGCGCGATCCTCAAGGCGCCGGTCGACCTACTCTACAACGGCGGCATCGGCACCTACGTGAAGTCGAGCCGCGAGAGCCACGCGCAGGTCGGCGACCGCGCCAATGACGCGCTGCGCGTCGACGGCCGCGAGCTGCGCTGCAAGGTTGTGGCCGAGGGCGGCAACCTCGGCCTGACGCAGCTCGGGCGCATCGAGTACGCGCTCGCCGGCGGGCGCGTCAACACCGATGCCATCGACAACTCGGCCGGCGTGGACTGCTCCGACCACGAAGTGAACATCAAGATCCTGCTCGACGCGGCGGTGCGCGAAGGCGAGCTGACGCTGAAGCAGCGCAACAAGCTGCTCGCCGACATGACCGACGAGGTGGCCGCGCTCGTGCTGCGCGACAACGTATTCCAGACGCAGAGCCTGTCGGTGGCCGGTCGCGTCGCGCCGCAGCTCCTGGAGCAGCAGTCGCGCTTCATCCACGCCCTGGAGCGCGCCGGGCGCCTCAACCGCGCCATCGAGCTGCTGCCCGCGGACGAGGAGATCGCCGAGCGCAAGGCGGCCCGGCTCGGGCTCACCGCGCCCGAGCGCGCCGTGCTGCTCGCCTACTCCAAGATGCAGATCTACGACGAGCTGCTCGCCTCCGACATCCCCGAGGATCCGGTCATCGCCACGGCGCTCGAGCGCTACTTCCCGAAGCCGCTGCGCAGCCGCTACGCGCGCCACATCCAGGCGCACCCGCTGCGGCGCGAGATCGTCGCCACGCACGTCACCAACAGCATGGTCAACCGGGTCGGCAGCACCTTCGTGCACCGCATGCGCGAGGAAACCGGCGCCGGCACCGCCGAAGTGGTGCGCGCCTATCTCGTGACGCGCGAGGCCTACGGCATGGTGGCATTCTGGCAGCAAACCGAGGCGCTCGAGCTCAAGGTGCCCGACCAGGTGCAAAGCGCCATGCTGCTCGACTCGGGTCGCATGATCGTGCGCTCGACGCTGTGGCTGCTGCGCAACCGCCGTCACCTGGCCGACATCGCCAAGGCCATCGCCTACTTCCAGCCGGGGGTCGAGGCGCTGGCGGCGCAGCTGCCCGAGGCGCTCGCGGCCAGCGAGCGCCAGGGCTTCGACGAGACCAAAGCGCGCTACGGCGAAGCGCGGGTGCCGGACACGCTCGCCGCGCGCGTGGCCGGCTTCGAGATGTTGCCGGCGGCGCTCGATCTGGTCGAGATCGCCGAGGCGCTCGGCCGCGACGTCAACGGCGTGGCGCAGGCGTACTTCGAGCTGGGCGGCAAGCTCGAGTTCCCCTGGCTGCGCGCGCGCATCGCCGCCCTGCCCGGCGAGAGCCACTGGCAGGCGCTCGCCAAAGCGGCGCTGCGCGACGACCTCGCCGGCATGCAGCGCCAGCTCACCGCCGACGCGTTGCGCAGCGGCGGCAAGGACGACGCGCGCCAGGTCGTCAGCGCGTGGGAGGAAGCCAACCGCGCGCTGCTCGAGCGCTTCCGCCAGGTGCACGCCGACCTGCGCACGCACAAGACGCTCGATCTGGCGATGGCTTCGGTGGCGATGCGCGAGCTGCGCAACATCGCCGCGCGCGCCTAGGCGCCCGCCGCCACCGCCGCCGGCGCCCGCCAGCCGGCGAGCAGGCGCTCGAACTCCGCCGCCGCCAGCGGCCTGCTGAACAGGTAGCCCTGCGCCGCGTCGCAGCCCACGGCGCGCAGGAAGCCGAGCTGCTCGGCGGTCTCGACGCCCTCGGCCACCACTTCGAGGCCGAGCGCGTGCGCGATGGTGACGATCGCGCTCACG
Organism: Burkholderiales bacterium; assembly: GCA_041568535.1. Classification (GTDB taxonomy): domain Bacteria; phylum Pseudomonadota; class Gammaproteobacteria; order Burkholderiales; family SG8-39; genus JAABQT01. Next base: position 4,381 of record JBFFZT010000073.1, read on the forward strand.
ATGGCGGCGTCGTTCGGATCGGTGCCGATGTCGCGCACGAACGACTGGTCGATCTTCAGCTGGTGGATCGAGAGGCGCTTCAGGTAGCTCAGGCTCGAATAGCCGGTGCCGAAATCGTCGATCGAGATGCGCACGCCCATGTCCTCGAGCGCCTGGAAGCGCGCGTTGACGTCCTCCGAGCGCTGCAGGATGACGCTCTCGGTGATCTCCAGCTCGAGGCGCTGCGCCGGCATGCCGCTGTCGCGCAGGATGCGGTCCACCGCGGCGACGAAGCCGTCGTCCTGGAACTGGCGCGCCGAGCAGTTCACCGCGGCCTGCAGGAAGGCGTGGCCCGACTGGTGCCAGGCGACGGCCTGCGCGCAGGCGGCCCGCAGCACCCATTCGCCGATCGCGCCGATGAGCCCGGTCTCCTCCGCCGCCGGGATGAACTCGGCCGGCGACACCAGGCCGCGCTGCGGATGGCGCCAGCGCACCAGGGCCTCGAAGCCCACGATGCCGCCCGTGCGCAGGTCGATCTGCGGCTGATACTGCAGGCCGAGTTCGCCGCGCTCGACCGCGTAGCGCAGGTCGTTCTCCAGCTGCAGCCGCTGCTGCGCGGCCTCGTTCATCGCCTGCGTGAAGAACTGGAAGTTGTTCCGGCCCACCTGCTTGGCGTGATACATGGCGGTATCGGCATTGCGCATCAGCGTGTCGACGTCCTGCCCGTCGTTCGGGAAGGCGCAGATGCCGATGCTGGGCGTGACCAGAAGCGTGTGGCCCTCCACCGCCACCGGCTGCGCCAGCGCCTGCAGCACCTTCTGCGCCACGCGGCGCGCCGTCTCCGGCTGGCCCAGGTCGCCCAGCAGCACGACGAACTCGTCGCCGCCGAGGCGCGCCACGGTGTCGGCGGCGCGCGTCACGGCGAGCAGGCGCGAGGCCACCGCCTGCAGCAGGCGGTCGCCAATCGCGTGGCCGAGGGAATCGTTGATGAGCTTGAAGCGGTCGAGGTCGATGAACAGCAGCGCGAGGATCTCGTCGTTGCGCCGCGCCTTGGCGATCGCCTGGGCGATGCGGTCCTGCAGCAGCGTCCGGTTCGGCAGCCCGGTGAGCGCGTCGTGGTGCGCCATGTGGCGGATCTGCGCTTCGCTCTGGCGCTGCTGGGTGATGTCCCGGCCGGAGCCGCGGTAGCCCCGGAACACGCCCTGCTCGTCGAAGATCGGCCGTCCGCTGACGCTGACCGTGCGCAGCTCGCCGTTGACGTCGCGGCGCTGGTAGACGAAGTCCTGGAACGGCCGGCGCGCCTCCAGATCTTCGCGGTGCGCCCGCCACTGCTCCTCGCTCACGCCCTCGGTCGGCGTCTCCCAGCGGCGCTTGCCCACCCACTTCTCCGGGTCGAGGTCGAGCTCGCGGATCTTCGACGAGGTCTGGGTGAAGCGCAGTTCCGCATCCTGCTCCCAGTACCAGTCGGACGAGAGCTCGGCCAGGTCGCGAAAGCGCCGCTCGCTCGCGCGCAGCGCCGCCTCGGCCTGCTTGAGCCCGGTCACGTCGGTGATGGTGCCGATCAACCCGGCGACGACGCCGTCGGCGCGGTTGAACGTCGCCTTGTTGTAGATGGTCTGGCGCAGCACGCCTTGCGCGTCGCGGATCGCCGCCTCGTACGACTGGCTGCCCGGGCGCGCGAACAGCTCCGCATCCCGCGCATGGTGCTTTTGCGCCAGGTCCGGATCGTCCGGGTACAGCTCGAACACGGACTTGCCGAGGAACTTGCCGCGCGCAATGCCGAAGAAACGCTCCCAGGCGCGATTCACGCCGAGATAGCGCCCCTGCAGGTCCTTGAAGAAGATCGGCTGCGGCACCGCCTCGATCAGCTGCTGGATGAAGGCGAGCTGCTCGCGCAGGCCTTCGGCCGTGCGCACGGCCATGGCGCTCTCGGCGAGCTGCTGCGCGCGCCGGCGCGCGCGCAACTGCACCAGCACCAGCCAGTACAGCAGCAGGCTGGAGAGCAGCCCCGCAAGGAGCACCACCTGGGGCAGCTCGCTGCCGATGCCGTAGGCCGATTCCGCGGGCGCGCTGAACACGAGGCGCCAGTTGCGCCCGGCCACGTCCAGCGTCGCCGTGCGCCGCGCGGGTGATGGCGCGAACTCCTTCGGCGCAGCGCGCGCGCTGTCGAATACCGTGACCGGATCGGCATGCGGTCCACCCGGCGCCGACGGTCCATGGTCGTGGATCGCGAGGTGAAAATCCACGCCGAGATGCCGGCCGAGGTGCGCGCGCACGAAGTCCTCGACCTGGATCGCCGACGAGACCAGCCCGAAGAACGCGGCGCGACGCTCGGCCACCGTGCCGCTCGGCATGTCCCAGTGGTAGAGCGGCATGCGCAGCACCACCGCCACCTTCTGCCTGGGGTCGGCGGCGAGCCGGATCGGCTCGGATGCGGCCAGCTCGCCGCTGTCGCGGATGCGCTCCAGGGAGCCGCGGCGCGCCGGCTCGGACAGCAGATCGAAGCCGAACGCGCCCTCGTTGCCCCGCAGCGGCTCGATGTAGGTCACGACCAGGTACTCGTCGCGCACCCCCGGCGGCCGGATGGCGAAGTCCGGGTAGCCGCGTGGCTCGATGCTGCGGTCGCGGCGCACGCTGTCCTCGAATGCCGCGCGCTGCGCGCCGGGCACGTGCCGCACGAACGACACGAGCCGCACGCCCGGGTAGCGCCGCGCGACGTCGAAGCGCGTGACGTAGCGCCGGAACTCGCCGCGCTCGAGCCGGTTGTAGGCGGCATGCAGCCCCCGCAGCCCGACCAGCAAGGCGGCATTGTCCTGCAGGCGCCGATCGACAATCTCCACGGCGCGCTCGACCTCGTACTGGAACTTGACCTGCGCTTCGTTGCGGATCTCGGCGTCCGTGTAGCGC
>JBFFZT010000074.1:0-7214 GCA_041568535.1 Burkholderiales bacterium
GGTAGGCCTGGTGCACGTAGCCGGTGACCAGATGGGTCTGCTTGCGCCCGCGCACCGGACCGGCGTGCACCTCGAGCGTCGTGATCGCCGGGCGCTTCACGATCAGTGCGCGCAGGCGCGCGAGCGCGTGGAGCTTCGGGCAGAAGGCCCTCTGGTCCACGTAGGCCCAGCCGCAGCGCGGGTCCGCCAGGCGCGTGGCGGCCTCTTCCAGCCCGAGGTCCACCGGCGCGCCGGCGGCCGCGAGTACTTGGCGGTGCGTCACGCCGTACTTCGGAGCCATCCGCTCCACGCCGTGGCTCACGGTGGGCACGCCGCAGGCGGCGAGCACCGCGGGCAGGAACGGGGCCACCGGCAGCGTGCGACCGTAGCCGTCGTACGGATCGCCCAGGTCCAGCACCTCGTCCACCGCCGCGGTCGTGCGCAGCGCAGCCGCGCGGATCGCCTCGAGCAGCCCGCGGTTCTCGTCGTCCGACTCGCGCTTCATGCGCAGCGCGATGAGGAACACCCCCGCCTGCACCGGGTCCACCTCGCCGTCAAGCACGAGGCGCATCCCTTCGCGCGCCTCCTCGCGCGAGATGTCCTTGCTGAGCTCGGGCCCGGTGGCGATGCGCTGCAGGATCGCGTCCATCACGCTCATGGCGCGGGCTCGAACCACTTCAGCCGCTCGCGCAGCCGTACCACCTCGCCGACGATGACCAGCGTGGGGGCGCGCACCTCGCTCGCGGCGACAATGCCCGGGAGCGTGGCGAGCGTGCCCTCGAGCACGCGCTGCTGCGGCGTGGTGCCCTGCTGCACGAGCGCGGCGGGCAGGCTCGCCGGCAGCCCGTGAGCGACGAGCTCGCGGCACAGCACCTCGAGCCCGAGAAGACCCATGTACACCACCAGCGTCTGCTGCGGCTGCGCGAGCGCGCGCCAGTTGAGGTTCATCGTGCCGTCGCGCAGATGCCCGGTGACGAACATCACCGACTGCGCGTGCTCGCGATGCGTGAGCGGGATGCCGGCGTAGGAGGCGCAGCCCGCGGCCGCCGTGATGCCGGGCACCACCTGAAACGGGATGCCCTCCGCCGCCAGCGTAGCGATCTCCTCGCCGCCGCGCCCGAAGATGAACGGGTCGCCGCCCTTCAGGCGCACGACGCGCTTGCCTTCGCGCGCCAGGCGCACCAGCAGCGCGTTGATGTCCTCCTGCGGCAGCGCGTGCTGGGCGCGCGCCTTGCCCGCGTAGATGCGCTCGGCTTCCAGGCGCACGAGATCGAGAATGGGCTTGGACACCAGCTGGTCGTAGACCACGACGTCGGCCTGCTGCATGAGCCGCAGCGCACGGAAGGTGAGCAGGTCCGGGTCGCCCGGCCCCGCGCCGACGAGCGCCACGTCGCCGCCGGAGAGCGCGAGGCGCGTGTCCCCGAGCGCAGCTTCCAGCGCGTGCCGCGCCTCCGCGTCGCGCCCGGCGAGCACCATCTCGGCGATCGGGCCCTCCAGCGCGCGCTCCCAGAAGCGCCGCCGCTCGGCGCCGCGAAAACGCGCCTTGACGCGCTCGCGAAACTCGGCGGCGAGCGCCGCGAGCCGTCCGTAGGCCGCCGGGATCAGGCTCTCCAGGCGCGCGCGCAGGAGGCGCGCGAGCACGGGCGAGGCACCGCCGCTCGAGATGGCGACGGTGAGCGGCGCGCGCTCGATGATCGAGGGCAGGATGAAGGTGCACAGCTCCGGCTGGTCGGCGACGTTCACCGGAATGCGGCGCGCGCGCGCGGCCGCTGCGACCGCGCGGTTCACCGCCTGGTCGTCGGTCGCGGCGATGACGAGCGCCTGCCCGTCGAGGTCCGCCTCCCGAAAGCGCGCCGCCCGGTGCTCGATACGGCCCGTGTCGAAAGCCGGCGCGAGCTCGGGCGCGCACACCGTCACCTTCGCGCCCGCGCGCAGCAGCAGCGCGCACTTGCGCGCCGCGACCTCGCCGCCGCCCACGACGAGGCACGGCTCGCCGCGCAGGTTCATGAAGATCGGCAGGAAGTCCATGCTTTAACATGAGTGTTGCACATGAGCGCCATACGCGTCATCGACACCGGGCTGCGCAGCGGCCGCGAGAACGTCGCCTTCGACCAGGCGCTGATCGAGGCGCACAACGCCGGGCGCAGCCCGCCGACCGTGCGCTTCCTGCGCTTCCGGCCGTGCGCGCTGGTCGGCTTGCACCAGATGCTCAGCCACGAGGTGCGGCTGGAGTACTGCGCGCGGCACGGGATCGAGGTCGGCCGGCGCATCACCGGCGGCGGCGGCCTGTACCTCGACGAGGGCCAGATCGGCTGGGAGCTTGTGCTGCCGCGCGCGGCGCTCGGCGCCGACCTCGCCGCGGCGGCGGCGCGCATCTGCACCGCGGCGGCCGCGGGCCTGAAGCGCCTGGGGGTGGCCGCCGAGTTCCGCCCGCGCAACGACATCGAGGTGGCCGGCCGCAAGCTCTCGGGCACCGGCGGCGTGATCGACGGCGCGACGCTCTTCTTCCAGGGGACGCTGCTGATCGACTTCGACCCAGCGCGCATGATCGAGGTGCTGCGCATCCCGGTCGAGAAGCTCGCGCGCCGCGATCTCGAGGACGCGCGGCGGCGCGTCGTCAGCCTGCGCGAGCTGCTCGGCCGCGTGCCGCCGCTCGAGGAGGTGTACGCCGCGCTGCTCGCGGGCTTTCGCGAGCACCTGGGCCTCGAGCCCGAGCCGGGCGCGCCGAGCGAGCACGAGGAGCGGCTCGCCGCGCGGCTGTACGCGGAGCACTACGGCACCGACGAGTTCGTACGATCGCTCGACGCCCCCGGCGTTGCGCCCTCCTCGGCGAGCCTGGTGCGCAAGGGCGGCGCGCTGCGCGCCGACATTCGCCTGGAGCGCGACCGGATCCGCGAAGCGCTGATCACGGGCGATTTCTTCGCCAGCCCCGCGCGCACGGTGCTCGACCTCGAGGCCGCCTTGCGCGGCCTGCCGGTGGCCGAGGCTGGCGCCGCGGTGACCGCCTTCTTCGCCGGGCGCGACTGCCAGCTTCTCGGCCTCTCGCCGGCGGACTTCCGCGAGGTCGTCGAGATGGCGCTCGCGCAGCTGACGCTGCGCGCGGCCGGGCACGCGCTGCGCGGCCACTGGCGCGGCCCGCGCCCGCAGCAGGCGCCGACGCTCGTCTTCCTGCACGACGCGCTGGGAAGCGTGCGCCTGTGGCGCGACTTTCCCGACCAGCTGGTGAAGGCGACCGGCTGCGGCGCGCTCATCTACGACCGCTGGGGCTCGGGCGATTCCGAGCCGCTCGCGCCGCCGTACTCCGCGCACTACCTGCGCGCCGAGGCGCTCGCGGCGCTGCCCGAGGTAATCGAGCAGACCGGCGTGCGCCAGGCGATCCTCGTAGGACAGTCCGACGGCGCCTCCATCGCGCTCGCCTACGCCGGCGCGCATCCGGAGCGCGTGCGCGCGGTGATTGCGATGTCGCCGCACCTCTTCGTCGAGGCGCGCACGCTTGCGCAGATCGGCGCGCAGATCCGCGACTTCGAGTCCGGGGATCTGAAGGCGCGATTGCGGCGCCACCACGGCGCCGCCACCGAGGCGCTGTTCGGCCGGCTGGTCGAGGTGTGGACCGCCCAGGCGCCGGGGGCGAGCTGGGGCCTCGAGCCGCACGTCGCGCGCGTGCGCTGCCCGGTGCTCGCCATCCAGGGCGAGGACGACGAGTTCTTCTCGGCGGCGCAGCTCGAGGCGCTCGCGCGCCTGTTGCCCGGGCGTCTCGAAACGCTGCGCATCCCCGGCGCCGCGCACTATCCCCTGCACCAGGCGCGCAACGAAGTGCTCGCCGCCTCGATCCGGCTGATCCAGCGCGCCGCTACAATGGCCGCATGCAGCTCATCGGCACCCTAGAGCGCTCGCTCGAGCGCGAGGAAAGCCTCTTTCGCCAGCAGCTGCTGCGCGAGGACATCGCGCGGCTGGGAAAGCTCGAGGCGATGGCAGCGTCTGCGCCCGATGCGGAGGCCTTCGTGAAGTCGGGATCGCGCGTCGGCTGGACGCCGGGCGACGCGCGCACCGGCGAGCTGCGCGAAGCGCTCGAGCCGTTCCTGCGCGCGGTCTACGCAAAGGACGATGCGGCGATACTGCGCGCCTGGGAGGCGCTGCACGCCTTGCGCATGGAGCGGCTGCTGGGGTGCCTATCCACCCCGGTGCCGAAACCGGCCGGCTAGGCGCGGCGCTTGCGCACCTCGCGGCAGTACACCTCGTAGAGCGCGGCGAGCAGCGCCGGCGCTTCCGGGCCGTCGAGCGAATAGTAGATCGACTGCCCGGCACGGCGGCTGGCCACCAGCCCGCGGCTGCGCAGCACCGCGAGGTGCTGCGACAGCGCCGACTGGCTGATGCGCGCCACCCGTTCGAGCTCGCCCACCGACTTCTCGCCCTCGGCGAGCTGGCACAGCACCATCAGGCGGGTCGGGTTCGACATCGCCTTCAGCAGCCCGGCGGCGCGCAGCGCGCGCGACTGCAGCTCGCCCATGTTCATGTCGGCGATGGCGGCGGCGCGGCTCACGCGCAGCCCTTGAAGTTGTCGGCGGCCATCTTCGCCTCGTACTTGTCGGCCACCTGTGCGCCCGGGGTGAGCGTCGCCTTGGCCGCCGCCCAATCGGCGGGCTTGAGCACCACCAGCCAGCCCGCGCCGTAGGGATCGTCGTTGGCGAGCGCGGGCTTGGCCGCGAGCTCCTCATTCACCGACACCACCGTGCCGGCGAACGCGGCTTTCGCCGGCCCGACCCATTTGCCCGACTCGACCGTGGCGCAGGACTTGCCGGCCTCGACCGAGCGCCCCGCCTTCTTCGGCGTGTAGGCGACGAGCTGCCCGGCCATCGCGGTGGCCACCGCGGTCATGCCGAGCTTGACGTTGCCGTCGCCGGTCTCCTGGTACCAGATGTGGTTCTCGACGTCGTAGAGCAGCTCGTCGGGGAGATTGCAACCGCGTACGTTAGCCATCGATCCTTTCCTCTCCTTTGCGCAACGGGCGCGAGGCGCAGCAGAAATCGCCCAGCCCCTCGATCTCCATTTTGCCCCGGACGAACAGCTCCAGGTGCTGCACCAGCATCCGCATCATGTCCTCGAGCCGCGCGTCGGCCCGCTCGCCGAGCAGATTGTAGTGGTAGGCGATCTCGCGGCAGGTCTCGCGGCAGGCGTTGAAGCTCGGCACGCCGCGCGCGCCCTGGCGGTGCAGCGCGAGGAGGCGGAAGGTCTCGATCGCATCCCGCGTCGGCTCCTCGCCGCGCGCGCGCACCCACTCTTCGAGCACGGCTTCGGCGCGCGCGAGCAGCGCGTCCCTCATGCGATGCCCTTTTCCTTCAGCAGCGCGAGGCCGTCGGAGACGTTCTCGTGCACCGAGAGCTTGCGCGGCGAGACGCCGAGCGCCACGCCGAGGAGCTGGGTGAAGTAGAGCATCCTGACCTTGGTCTTCTCGCCCAGCACCTTCTCCGCGCGCACCTGGTGCATCTCCAGCCCCGAATGGCAGGTCGGGCACTCGGTGGCGATCACGTCGGCGCCCGCGGCTTCGGCCGCGCGCAGGATGTTGAGCACGAGCTTGGTGGACGTGTCACTGTCGGAAAGCGTGTGCGCGCCGCCGCAGCAGGCGGTCTTCAGCGGGAAGTCGACGTTCTCGGCGCCCGCGGCGGCGAGCAGGTCGTCCATGAAGTGCGGCTGCGAGGTGGACTCGCTGCCGGGGCCCTGGTCCTTCTCCGGGAAGATGTGGCGCGGCCGCGTGTACATGCAGCCGTAGTAGTTCGCGACCTTCAGCCCCTTGAGCGAGCCCTTCAGGCGGCGCTTGAGCTCTTCTTCGCCGATGCCGTCCTTGATCCAGTCGAGCGCGTGGATGGTCTCCAGGCTGCCGGCCTGGTAGGTCTCGTGGCCGGCCTTCTTCGAGATGCGCTCCACCACCTCGCGCGAGGCGCCGTCGTGCGCGAGGTCGTACTCGGCCTTCTTCAGGTTGTGGTAGCAGCCGTTACACGGCGCCATCACCACCTTCGCCTTCATCTCGTGCGCGGCGATCGACATCACGCGCGAGGAAAGGTAGGTCTGGATCTTCGGATCGACGTTCTTCACTTCCATCGCGCCGCAACAGTTCCAGTCCTTCACCTCGTCCAGCTCGAGGCCGAGCGCCTTGCCCACGGCCTTGGTCGAGCTGTTGTAGGCGTGCCCGGTGCCTTCGAGCGCGCAGCCCGGGTAGTACGCGACTTTCTGGTATTTACTCAAGGTTGAGCGCCTTTCGGTTCTTGGCTTCCTGCTCGTGCACGTACTCGTTGATCGCGGCCGAGGCCTTGGCCCACTTGCGCGTGCGCGGGCGGAACACCGCGGCCCAGCCCATCATCAGGCCCTGCTTGAACGGCAGGCGCCGCGCGACGCGCTTGGCCATCTCGACCAGCCAGTCCTGCAGCAGCGGCTGGCCGGTGCGCGCGAAGAAGTTGCGGATGATGCGCCCCTCCTCGATCTTGCCGGTGGCCACCACCTGCTCGGTGAACTCCTCGTCAAACAGCGTCGACTTCGACTTCGGCGTATGGCCCTTGAGCTCCAGCCAGTGCGCGGTGGCCTTCATCACGCCCTCGGGAAACACGTCGCGCGGGCAGGCGTAGGTGCACTTGTTGCACGACACGCACTGCCAGATGATGTCCTTGTCGCGCAGCAACTCGGACTCCATGCCTATGCGGATGAGGTAGATCCAGTAGCGCGGGTTGAAGTCCGGGTTCACCGCGTTCACGGTGCACGAGTTGGTGCACGAGCCGCACTGCCAGCAGCGGTTGATATGCTCGCCGCCCGGCAGCGCGCCGATCTCCTCCTCGAGCGCTTCGTTGTAGTCGGTGACCACGCGCGGCTCGATGAAGGTGCTCCAGTGGCCGGACACGTCGACGCCGTCGACCACGAGGTTCTCGTGCGTCTTCAGGTTCTCCGGCCGGATGAGCGATTTCTCGTGGATCGGCATTTCAGTGCCCCTGCACGATCTCGGCGACGCCGTCGGCGGCCTTGAGGCGCGTGCGGCCCGAGCCGTCGACGCCGTCCAGGCCGAGGATGCGGCGTGTATGCAGCATCGGGTCCTCGGGCGTGGCGAACTCGGTGCGCAGGTACGTGCCGCCGCGCTCGCCGATGTAGTCGGCGTACACCTGGGCGGTGAGCACGTCGACGTACCAGAGCACGTCGCGGAACACGCCGTTCTGCGTGAGATAGCCCGACAACTCCTCGCGCAGCGCGAGGAA
>JBFFZT010000075.1:0-7209 GCA_041568535.1 Burkholderiales bacterium
CGCGCTGGCCGGACGATCAGATAAGGAAGGCCTGCCCTGTTCAGGGGCCCTGCACCGGGATCACGTCGACCGCGTCGGGCATTGCCGCGGGAAGCGGGCGCACAACGCTTGCGGCGCCCGAAGACGGCCCCGCGGCGGGGGTCGAATCGGCGAAGTGGGCGAGCGCGGCCTGCTGCCGCTCGTAGGGCCGTAGCGCCTCGGGCAGGTCCTTTTCCACCGCGAGCAACTGCCGGGCGAACGCGTTCTCCAGCCGCTGCCGCTCGACGAGCGGCGCGCCGCGCAGGCGCGCCGCGAACTGCGCCGATTGCTGGTCGCGCTCGATCAGCGCGCGCTGCACCGCTTGCTCCTGCGCGAGCGCCGGAAGCGCCACCAGCACAAGCAGCACGAGCCTCATGCCGATGAGGCAGCCTGCGCGCGGCACAGTTCCCGCAGGCGAGCGCGCTCCGCGGCGCTCAGGCCCCGCGGATCGAACCGGTAGCGCTGGTGCAGCCGCAGCGCCTCGTCGAACCGGCCCGGCGCGACGCGCGCGAGCCATGCGCAGAGCGTTTCGCCCGGCTCGCGCGACGGCAGCGGCTTGAGCGCCTCGTAAAGCTCCGAGTCCATTCCCGGAAACGCGCGCTGCGCAGCGGCGACGGCTGCGCCAGCGCGCGTCACCCGCTTGCCGCGCAGCAGCCGCCAGCCGAGGAGCGCCACCAGCGCCGCGAGCACCGCCCACCACGCGTCGCTCGCCTCGAACTCGCCGCGCTGGCTCCAGCGGTACGACGCCCAGCGAAAGAAATCGGCCACCCGCTCCCAGAGCGGCGCGAGGCGGCTCGACTCCTCGGCGAACCAGTCGGGCGGCGTCGGATCGAGATCGATCCAGCGCCCGTCCACCCAGGCCCGGGTCCAGGCGTGCGCGTGGCGCGCGCGCACCACGTAGGCCTGCTCGAGCGCGCTGTACTCCATCACCGCGTAGCCCGTGGCGTAGCGCGTCGGCACGTCGGCGGCGCGCAGCAGGATCGCGGCGGCGGCGGCGAAGTACTCGCAATGGCCGCTCCGGGTGCGCGTCATGAAGTCGGCGAGCGGCGAGACGCCCGGAGGCGGCGGCGCCTCGCGCCACAGGGAGTAGGAGTAGCCCGACAGGTGGCGCATGACGCGACGCACGGCTTCGGCCGGCGGCAGGCCTGGCAGCCCGAGCTCGGCGGCGATGCGCGTGAACGCCGCGCGCTCGCCGAAGGGCAGGAGGCTGTCTTCGGGAACCGGCGGGTCGTAATGGGCGATGCCGGCGCCGAACTCGGCGTCGAAGTGGATCCAGTCGCCGTCGACCACGGCCTGCACCAGGCCGAGCCCGTTGCGCGTCACTTCCGTGGCCGCGAGGCCGGTGAGCCGCGTCACCCCCGGCGGCAGCGGCAGCGCGGTGCGCCGGCGCTCGACGCGCACGGCGAGTCCGATCTTGCCGCTTGCCGTGCCCTCGGCGAGCCTCCAGGTGGCGCCGCCTTCCTCGCCCGCCAGCTCCTGGCTCTGCGCGCGGCGGCCGATCCACGTGGTGCCGATGTAGGCGTTGTAGCTCGCGCGGTGCAGCAGGCGCTCGCGCGCCACGTCGCGCGGCGCGCCGAACACGCGCGCGAGGATCGTGTCGCGCTCCTTGAGGCGCCCGAGCGTGCCGATGTCGGTCACGCTGCGCGAAGGATCGGACGCGGCGCGCTCGAAGTGCCAGTCGGCGATCAGGCCGCCGATCCACTGCTGCGCCTGCGCCACGCCGAGGTGCCCGGCGTAGCCGAGGCCCGCGCCCGCGCCGAACAGGACGAGCCAGGCCGTAAGCCGCGCGTGTCGCGGCCGCGTGGCGGCGAGCGCCCAGGCCGCGAGCAGCACCGCGCCCGCGTAGTAGGTCGGCACCGGAGGGTTGCCGATGCCCGCGGCGATGACGCACAGCACCACGTACACGCCGCCCGTGTCGAGGCTCGGCACCTGCAGCTCGGGCTGGCGCTGCTTGAGCCTGCGCATGTGGCGAAACAGCGCGGTGAGCGGGATGCGCCCGTCTTCGCCCAGTCGCTGCGCGAGCAGGATCGGCGCGAGTACCGCCGGCAGCCAGCGGAACGCCCCGATCACGCCGTGCGCCACGCCGCGGTCGAAGGCGAGCGCGACCGCCAGCCCGATGAAAAACACCGTGCACAGGTCGGCGATGCGCGCGTAGTCGGCCGGCGCGAGCGCGAAGCGCAGGCGCAGCCAGCGCGGCGCCTCGAGCGCCAGCGCGAGCGGCGCGGCGAGCAGCAGCGTGCCGCTGTGCCAGCCCCAGAAGAGTAGCGCCGCGCCGGCGACGAGCGGCGGCAGGCTCATCGCAGCACCCGGCGCTCGAACCCGGCGAGCCCCGCCTCGATCGATCCGGGATGCACCACGGCGAGCCAGGCGGGCGCATCGCGCGGCGCGTCTGCGCTCGCGCAGACGAGGATCGCGCGCACTTCGGTGCCGCCCGCGGCCAGCGACTCGGCGAGCCGCCGGCGCGCCTCGTCCCAGGTGGCGAGCACGAGGATGCAGCTCGCGAGCTGCGCGCGCGCCTCCAGCACCGCGCGCGCGAGCGCGTCGAAGCCGTGCGGCGCGCTCGGCCCCACGCCGGCGAGCACCTCCAGCATGTGATGGGCGTGCAGCTGGCCGCGCCCGGCGACGTAGTGGCGCACCTCGCCGCCGACGAACAGCAGGTCGAGCAGGCACTCCTGGGTGTCGAGGGTGTAGACGAAGGACGCCGCCACCGCCACCGCATCCTCGAACGCCGCGTCCTCGCCGCGCGCGGTGCCCGTGTCGAGCACCAGCGCATGGCGCTCGAAGAACTCGTCCTGGAACTCCTTCACGATCGGGCGGCCGGTGCGCGCGAAGCTCTTCCAGTGGATGTGCTGCAGCGGATCGCCCGGGCGGTACTCGCGCAGCGCGAGGAACTCCTCGGAGTCGCCGACCGAGCTGGCGAGCGACACGCCGCCGGGCTGGTGCCGCCGCCGCCCGGGCAGCGCAAGGCGCGGCAGGCGGTAGCGGCGCGGCAGCGCGGTGATGTGCGCCGCGAGCGGCAGGCGCGCTAGGCCCCTCACCAATCCGAGCGGGTCGGTGCGCGCGAGCGCCAGCCCGGCAAGCTCGATGCGGCCGCGGCGGCGCGGCGTGAGCGTGAGGCGCAGCGCCCGCCGCGCCCCGGGCGCGAGCGCCGGCAACGCGCTTTCCTGCGGCGGCTGCGGCGTGCGGCGCTCGATCAGCCAGCGCCAGCGGAAGTAGCCCATGTGGCGGTCGAACCAGTTGCGCCGCTCTTCGCCGGGCTCGCGCGCGCGGCGCCACTCGTCGTAGCGCGGCCGCGGGTCGGCGAGGCGCTCGCGCAGGGTCGCCCCGGAAAGCGCGCGCGGCCCCCGGTTCTCCACGGCGACGACGTAGCTGAAGGGCTCGCCGGCGGTGGCGTAGCGCGGCAGCTCCCGGCTCACCGCCACGCGCGCGCGGAACGCGAGGCTCGCCGCCCAGGCGAGCAGCAGCAGCGCGCCCAGAAGCGTCGCCGCCTGGTAGCTCATGTTCTGCCGGGTGTCGAGACCCGCCGCCCCGGCGGCCGCCGCGGCGCCGAACGCGAGCCACCCGGCCGCGGTGAGCCGCTCGCGCAAGGCATGATCCAGTGCGCTGACCAAGCGCAGCCCGATGTAGATCAGGCGCCTCAAGCCGGGACTTTCACCTCGCGCAGAAGATCGCCGACGAGCGACGCGGCGGACACGCCGGCGAAGCGCGCCTGCGGGTCGAGCACGATGCGGTGCGCGAGGGTGGCCACGGCGAGCTCCTGCACGTGCTCGGGGCGCACGAACTCCTCGCCGTCGAAAAGCGCGAGCGCCTTGGCGGTGTGCGTGAGCGCAATGGAGGCGCGCGGGCCGCAGCCCAGCATCACCTGCGGCGCGCCGCGCGTGCGCCGCACCAGCTCCACGACGTAGTGCTTGAGCTCCTCGGCCACGCGCACGCGGCGCGCGGCGTCCTTCAACGCCAGCACCTCCTCGCGCGTGGCCACCGGCCCGATGCGCTCCAGCGGATGGCCGAGGTCCTGCGCCGAGAGCACCGCCACTTCGGTGTCGGCATCGACGTAGCCGAGCGCGAGGCACAGCGCGAAGCGGTCCATCTGCGCCTCGGGCAGCGGGTAGGTGCCGCGGAACTCCACGGGGTTCTGCGTCGCGACGACGAAGAACATGGGGTCCATGACGTGCGTGCGCCCCTCGACCGACACCTGGCCCTCGGCCATCACTTCCAGCAGCGCCGACTGCGTGCGCGGCGAGGCGCGGTTGATCTCGTCGGCGAGCAGGATCGAGGTGAACACCGGTCCCTCGCGGAACTCGAAGCTCTGGTCGCGCTGGTTGAACACCGACACGCCGAGGATGTCCGAGGGCAGCAGGTCCGGCGTGAACTGCACGCGCGCGAACTGCGCGCCGATGGACGCCGCGAGGCTCTTGGCGAGCGTGGTCTTGCCGGTGCCGGGGAAGTCGTCCACCAGCACGTGGCCGCCCGCGGCGAACGCGGCGAGCAGTTTCCTCACCTGCGCGTGCTGGCCGCGCATCACCGACTCGATGTTGGCGGCGATGCGCTGGAACAGGCGCTGCGCGTCCGCCGCCTGCACGCTAGAACTTCTCTCCGGCGGGCCGCAGGTCCGCCTCGAAGGTCCACGCCGAGCGCGGCTGGGCGTGGATCTGGTAGTAGAGCTCGGCAATGGCATCGGTGCCGAGCATGGCGTCGGGCCCGAGGTCCTTGACGCGGTCCGGGAAGCGGGCACGCACTGCCGCCGTGTCGATCATGCCGTCGATGACGACGTGCGCGACGTGGATGCCCTTCGGCCCGAGCTCGCGCGCCATCGACTGCGCCACCGCGCGCAGCCCGTTCTTGGCCGCGGCGAAGGCGGCGAAGTGCGACGCGCCGCGGATCGACGCGGTGGCGCCGGTGAACAGGATGGTGCCCGCGCCGCGCGGCGTCATGCGCCGCGCCGCCTCGCGCCCGAAGAGAAAGCCCGCGTGGCAGCCCAGGCGCCAGATCTTCTCGAACATGTCGGCCGGGGTCTCGAGGATGGAAGCGCGGAAGTTGGCGCCGGCGTTGAACACCGCTACCTGCACCGGCCCGTGCTCGGATTCGAGCGCGTCGAACAGCGCCATCACCTCCTGCTCCTCGCGCACGTCGGTGGGCGCGGCAAAGGCCTTGCCGCCCGCTTTCTGGATCTCGCCGGCGAGTTGCGCGAGGCGCTCGGCGCTCCGCGCTGCGAGCGCGACGTTGAAACCGGCTTTGGCGAAGCGGCGGGCGACGGCGTAGCCCAGGCCTTCGCCCACGCCGGCGACCACGGCGACGGGGGGCTTTTCCATGCCGGCCATGTTAGCCCACGCGGCGCTCGCCGTAAGCGGCGAGCGCCGCGCCGCCCGCGACCAGCACGCAGCCGGCGCCGATGTGCCAGGTCGGCGCCGCGTCGCCCGCGGCGACGAGGAACGCAGTCGAGAGCACCGGCGCGGCGTACGAGAGCGCGCCGAGGAGCGCGATGCGCCCGTGCTTCGTGCCGTGGTCCCAGAGGAAGAACGCGGCGCCCACCGGCCCCGCGCCGAGCAGCAGGATCGCGGGCCACTCGCGGTCCGAGGGCAGGGCGAACGTCTCGAAGTAAAGGTGCGTGGGGAGGGCGACGAGCGCCACCAGCGCGCAGGCAAGCGCGACGAGCTCGGTCGGCGCGCCGGCATGGCGCCGGTTGGCGACCGAGTAGGCCGACCAGACGAAGGCGCAGGCGAGCGCCGCGCCGTAGCCGGCGAGAAAGCGCGGCGAGGCGGCGAGCGTGCCGCGCGCCGCGATGACGAGCGCCGCCCCGGCGAGGCCGAGCGCGGCGCCGAGGAAATGCCAGCGCGTGACGCGCGTGCCGCCCGCGGCGGCCGCGAACACCACGATGAGCAGCGGCCACAGGTAGGCGATGAGGCTCGCGTCGACCACCGGGGCGTTGGCGAGCGCGACGAAGTAGAAGAAGTGATAGCCGCCGAGCGCCGCGGTGGTGAGAAGCAGCGCGCCGGGATGGCGCCGCGCGGCGCCGAACACGTTCACGCCGCGCACGAGCGCGTAGGCAAGGCCGAGGGCGCTCGCCACGCTGAAGGTGAGAAACACGAGCTGCAGCGGCGGGATGCGCGTTGCGCCCGCGGTGAGCAGCGCGAGCGTCGACCAGAGCAGCACCGCGGCGCCGCCCGCGAGGGTGGCCGCGTTCATCTACAGCGCCGCGGCGAGCTCCGCGCCCTCGAGCATGGCGCGCTTGGCGTCGAGCTCGGCGGCGAGCTTCGCGCCGCCGATCACGTGCTTCGCCGGGAGCGGGCGCAGCGGCTCCTGGCCGGCGCAGATCACCACCGTGTCGGCGGGAATGACCTGCTCTTTGCCGTCGATGGCGATGTGCACGCCCGCGTCGTCGATGCGACGGTACTCGACGCCTTTCAGCATCGCGACGCCGTTACGCGCGAGCTCGGCGCGGTGCACCCAGCCGGTGGTACGGCCGAGCGTCGTGCCGAAAGGGCCCGCCGAGCGCTTCAGCATCGTGATCTTGTGCGCCGGGTGCGCCGCCGGCAGGCCCTTGGGATCGAGGCCGCCCGCGGCGGCGCGGTCGCGCACGATGCCCCAGTGCTTGGCGAACGCCTCGGGCTCGAGTGTGGCGCGCGCGCCGCGCTCGAGGAGGTAGAGCGCGACGTCGAAGCCGATGCCGCCCGCGCCGATGATCGCCACGTTTTTCCCCGGCGCCACGCGGCCGGAGAGGAGCTCGACGTAGCCGACGACGCTCCGGTGGTCGATGCCGGGGATGTCGGGTTTGCGCGGCTCGATGCCGGTGGCGAGGATCACCTCGTCGAAGGCGGCGAGCTCGGCTGCGCCCGGCGCGTGATTAAGCAGCACCTTCGCGCCTGCGCGCCGAATGCGCTCGGCATAGTAGGCGATCGACTCGGCGAACTCCTGCTTGCCGGGAATGACCTTGGCGAGGTTGAACTGACCGCCGAGCGCGGCGGCCTTATCGTAGAGCACCACCTCGTGGCCGCGTTCGGCGGCCACCGCCGCGCAGGAAAGCCCCGCCGGGCCGCCGCCCACGACGGCGACGCGTTTCTTGTTCTTCGTCGGCGCGAACACGAGCTGCGTTTCGCGGCCGGCGCGCGGGTTGACCACGCAGCTCGCCGGCTGGCCGATGAAGTAGTGGTCGAGGCAGGCCTGGTTGCAGGCGATGCAGATGTTGATGCCGGC
>JBFFZT010000076.1:0-7164 GCA_041568535.1 Burkholderiales bacterium
CATGCCCACCGCGATGCCCGAGGAGCCGTTGACCAGCAGGTTCGGCACGCGCCCCGGCAGCACCGCCGGCTCCTGCTCCTGGCCGTCGTAGTTGGGCACGAAATCGACCGTTTCGCGATCGATGTCGGCGAGCATTTCGTGCGCCAGCCGCGTGAGCCGGACCTCGGTGTAGCGCGACGCGGCCGCATTGTCGCCGTCGACCGAGCCGAAGTTGCCCTGCCCGTCGATCAGCAGGTAGCGCAGGCTGAAGGGCTGCGCCATGCGCACCATCGTGTCGTAGATCGCGGCGTCGCCGTGCGGATGGTACTTGCCCATGACGTCGCCCGAGACGCGCGCGGATTTTTTGTACGGGCGGTTCCAGTGATTGCCGAGCTCGTTCATGCCGTACAGGATGCGCCGGTGCACCGGCTTCAGGCCGTCGCGCACGTCCGGCAGCGCGCGCCCCACGATCACGCTCATCGCGTAATCGAGGTACGAGCGGCGCATCTCCTCCTCGAGACTGACGGGGAGCGTTTCCTTGGCGAACGGTTCCATTGCGGCTCTTGTTCTGGAGGGAAAAGTGGCCGTTCAAGGCGCTGTTTCGAACGTGAAATTTTAGCACGCGCGACCTCTCGACCTCGGCCCGAGCCTGTGCTTAAATGCGGGGCATTCCGTGCGAGGGAGAAAAAGGATGAACACGAGATTTGTTAAGGGATTCGTTTGCGCGGCCGCGGCAGCGGCGCTGGTGGGCTGTGCCACCACCGAAGAGGCGCCGGTCGCACCCGCGCCCGCTCCGGCGCCTGCGCAGCCCGCCCCGGCCCCGGTCGCACCGGCGCCGGCCCCGGCGCCGGCCCCGGCGCCCAAGCCCGCGCCCAAGCCCGTCGCCGAGCCCGCCAAGCCCAAGCCGCTGCGCGTGTTCTCGCACGTGCTGTTCGCTTTCGACAAGTCGGTGCTCAACATGGGCGCGCAGGACACGCTCGATCGCGAGGTGGTGGTGCGCTTCGGCGAGTTCAGCGACGTGCGCTTCATTAACATCAACGGCTACACCGACCGCATCGGCTCGGTGCAGTACAACCAGAAGCTCTCCGAGCGCCGCGCGGACGCGGTCAAGGCCTACCTGGTGCGCCAGGGCGCGGACGGCGCCAAGATCCAGACCACGGGCTACGGCAAGATGTACGTCGGCTCGATGCTGCCGGTCGTGAGCTGCGAGCAAAAGGACCGCAAGGCGCTGATCGCCTGCCTGCAGCCGAACCGGCGCGCGGAGGTC
This sequence comes from Burkholderiales bacterium, assembly GCA_041568535.1. Taxonomy (GTDB): domain Bacteria; phylum Pseudomonadota; class Gammaproteobacteria; order Burkholderiales; family SG8-39; genus JAABQT01. Next base: position 1,247 of record JBFFZT010000076.1, read on the forward strand.
GAGGTGCTGGGAACGGGCAAGTAGGCGTCGCGCCCGACCCCCTGAAAGCCCCGCCGCGCGCGGGGCTTTTTTGTTGGCGAGGCATCGCATGAGCGAACGAGTGCTGATCAACGCGCGCTGGGTGGTGCCGGTCGAGCCCGCCGGCGCGGTGCTGCAGCGCCACGCGGTGGCGGTGCAGGCGGGCCGCATCGAGGCCGTGCTGCCCGCGGCGCAGGCCGCCGAGCGCTTTCCGGAGTACGCGCGCATCGACCTCCCCGGCCACGCGCTCATCCCGGGCCTGGTCAACGCGCACACGCACGCCGCCATGGCGCTGATGCGCGGCATGGCCGACGACCTGCCGCTGATGCGCTGGCTCGAGGGGCACGTCTGGCCGGTGGAAGCAAAGCATGTCTCGGCGGAGTTCGTGAAGGACGGCACGCTGCTCGCCTGCGCCGAGATGCTGCGCGGCGGGGTGACGTGCTTCAACGACATGTACTATTTCCCGGAAGCCGCGCTCGAGGCGGCGCTGCAGGCGGGCATGCGCGCCGCGCTCGGCCTGATCGTGATCGAGTTCCCTTCGGCGTACGCCTCCGATCCGCAGGACTACCTGGCGCAGGGCCTGGCGCTGCGCGACCGCTGGCGCGAGCACCCGCTCGCCTCCTTCTGCCTGGCGCCGCACGCGCCCTATACCGTGTCGGACGCGACCTTCCGCAAGGTGGCGCAGCTCGCCGCCGAGCTCGAGCTGCCGGTGCACGTGCACGTGCACGAGACTGCGGGCGAGGTGGAGCGCTCGGTCGCCGAGCACGGCGTGCGCCCGCTCGCGCGCCTCGAGCGCCTCGGGCTGCTCGGCCCCGGCCTCATCGCGGTGCATTCGGTCCACCTGACGCCGGGGGAGATCGCGCAACTCGCGCGCTACCGTGCCTCGGTGGCGCACTGCCCCTCGTCCAACCTCAAGCTGGCGAGCGGCATGGCGCCCGTCGCGCAACTGCTCGCGGCGGGCGTCAACGTCGCGCTCGGCACCGACGGCGCGGCGAGCAACAACCGGCTCGACATGTTCGAGGAGATGCGCCTCGCCGCGCTGCTCGCCAAGGCCGCCGGCGACAGCGCCGAGGCGATGCCCGCGCACGCCGCGTTGCGCGCGGCGACCCTCGGCGGCGCCATCGCCCTGGGCGCCGAGGCGCGCCTGGGCAGCATCATGCCGGGCAAGGCCGCGGACCTCGTCGCCGTCGCCCTCGACGATGTGTCGCTTCAGCCCGTCTATGACGTGGTTTCGCACCTCGTGTACGCCTGCGCGCGCGAGCACGTGACCGACGTCTGGGTCGGCGGCGAGCGCGTCTTGCGCGAGCGCCAACTGACGCGCGTCGACGTTGCTGACTTGCAAGGGCGCGCCGCCTTGTGGCAAACTAAGATACTGAATTCCTTGAATTGACCGGCCGTGATGCATTGTCATGCGTAGGTCGGGTCGATTCCCCTATCCCCCAAGCGACTGGAGAACACGAATGCCGAAAAACATTTTCCGATCGGCCGGTCTGGGCAGCGCACTGCTGGCGATGGCCGTGCTCGTTGGCTGCGCCACGACCGAAGAAGCGCCGCCGCCGCCGCCGCCCGCCCCTGCGCCCGCGCCCGCCACGCCTGCGCCGGCCCCCGCGCCTGCGCCCGCGCCCGCACCCAAGCCGGCGCCCATTGCGGCGCCCGCGCCCAAGCCGGCGCCCGCGCCCGTCGCGCAGAAGGTAACGCTGGCGTCGGACGTGCTGTTCGACTTCGACAAGTCGGTGATCAAGCCGGAATACAAGGATCGCCTGGACAACCTGTCGGGCCAGATCCGCGGCATCAACCTCGAAGTCGTGATCGCCATCGGCCACGCCGACCAGATCGGCACGCTGCAGTACAACCAGAAGCTGTCGGTGCGCCGCGCGGAAGCGACCAAGGCCTACCTGGTGTCCAAGGGCATCGAGCCGAACCGCGTCTACACCGAGGGCAAGGGCGAAACGCAGCCCGTGAAGGCCTGCCCGAAGCTGAGCGGCAAGGCGCTGATCGAGTGCCTGCAGCCGAACCGGCGCGTGGAAGTGGAAGTGATCGGCACCAAGAAGTAAGCCGCGTCTTTCGGTGAAGAAAGCCCCGCTGCGGCGGGGCTTTTTTTGCTCTCGACACTTGCGGCGCTGCCGGATAGCGAGGGCAGTGCCTCGATCGGGTTTCCATGGTCTCGCGTTTTTCTGGCCGCATGAATCTCGCGGCCAGAAAAACGCGAGATGTATTTGAAAAGCGCAAACCCGAGCAGGGATGCGCTTCATCGCCCACGCGGGTATAATGTCGCCTGGCTCGCGTCGTGCGTTTCCCGTCGCAGCCGCAGCACCCGAGAAAACTAAGACGCGCGCGGTTGGCATCGTGTGCGCCGTCCTATCAAGCCTAGTTCGAGGGGGCCATCATGGATCTTTCCGCGTTCGCATCTTCCCTGCAGACCACCCTGGGCCAGCACATCCCGGGCATCCTCGGCGCACTGCTGATCCTCGTGGTCGGCTGGGTCGTCGCCGTGCTGGTGCGCGCCGGCGTGCGCAAGGGCCTTGCGCTGCTCGACGTGAACTCGCGCGTCAGCGAGACGGCGCAGGAAAAGCTCGATGTCGAGAAAGGCATCGCAGTGGGCGTGTTCTGGCTGGTGATCCTGGTCACGGTGATCGGGGTGTTCAACACGCTCAACCTGGAGCTGGTGTCCGATCCGTTCAAGGAGATGCTGCGCCAGGTGTTCGGCTACCTGCCGCGGCTGGTCGCGGGCGGCGTGCTGCTGATCCTGGGCTGGGTGCTGGCGATGGCGCTGCGCGCCCTGGTCAGCAAGGCGCTCACCTCGACCACCTGGGACAAGAAGATCAGCGCCCAGGCGGGCATGGAGCCGATGTCCAAGACACTCGGCAACGTGCTGTTCTGGCTCACGATCCTGCTGTTCGTGCCGGCCACGCTCGGCGTGCTCGACCTGCAGGGGCTGCTGCAGCCGGTGCGCGGCATGATCGACACGATGCTGGGGATGATCCCCAACATCTTCGCCGCGCTGATCATCGGCTTCGTCGGCTGGCTGGTGGCGAAGGTGCTGCGCGGGCTGGTCACCAACCTGCTCGCGGCGGCCGGCGCCGACAAGGTCGGCGGCTCGGTCGGGCTGAGCGACGACGTGCGCATCTCGCGCCTGGTTGGCATGATCGTGTTCATCTTCATCTTCATCCCGGCGCTCATCGCCGCGCTGGACGCGCTGCGCGTGCAGGCGATCTCGCAGCCCGCGGTCGACATGCTGCGCATGATCCTCGACGCGGTGCCGAACATCCTCGCCGCCGCGGTGATCCTGGTGATCACCTGGTACGTGGCGCGCTTTGCCGCCGACATCGTCGGCCGGCTGCTGTCCGGCGTGGGCTTCGACAAGCTGCCGGAGATGCTCGGCGTGAGCGACACCTTCAAGAAGCTGCGCCCCTCGGTGCTCGTCGGCCGCATCCTGCTGTTCTTCGCCATGCTGTTCGCGACGGTGGAGGCTGCGAACCGGCTCGACTTCATCCAGGTGCGCAACGTGGTGACCATGTTCATCCAGTTCGGCGGCGACGTGCTGCTCGGCGGCGCGATCCTCGCCATCGGCTTCTGGCTCGCCAACCTCGCCCACCAGGCGATCGACCGCTCGGCGGGCGAAGGCTCGAGCGGCCTTGCCGGCGTCGCGCGCCTGGCGATCCTCGGCCTGGTGATCGCCATGGGCCTGCGCGCGATGGGCATCGCCAACGACATCGTCAACCTCGCTTTCGGTCTCACGCTGGGCGCGGTGGCGGTCGCGGTGGCGCTCTCCTTCGGCCTGGGCGGGCGCGAGGCCGCGGGCAAGCAGATGGAGCACTGGCTCGCGAAGTGGCGTAAGTAAACCAGTGAGGCAAGCGCCTTAGAATAGGCGCTGTGCCTCATCGGGTTCTTCATGGTCTCGCCTTTTTCAGCGGGGTGAATCTTCCCGCTGAAAAAGGCGAGATGTATTTAAAGGCCAATGCAAACCGCCGCCCCTAACGTCGATCCTGCCGAGCTGGAGAAATTCAGCGCCCTCGCCCACCGCTGGTGGGACCCGCACGGCGAATTCCGCCCGCTGCACGCGATCAACCCGCTGCGCCTGGAGTGGATCGCGCGGCACGCGCCGCTCGAGGGCCAGGACGTGCTCGACGTCGGCTGCGGCGGCGGCATCCTCGCAGAGGCGATGGCGCGCAAAGGCGCGCGCGTCAGCGGCATCGACCTCGCGGAAAAGCCGCTCAAGGTGGCGCAGCTGCACCTGCTGGAGAGCGGGCTCGAGGTGCACTACGAGCTTGCCTCCGCCGAGGACTACGCGGCATCGCACGCCGGAGGCTTCGACGTGCTCACCTGCATGGAGATGCTCGAGCACGTGCCCGACCCGGCAAGCGCGGTGGCGGCCTGCGCGCGGCTGTTGCGCCCCGGCGGCCGGGCGTTCTTCTCCACCATCAACCGCAACCCGAAGGCGTACCTGTTCGCGGTCATCGGCGCCGAGTACGTGCTCAAGCTCCTGCCGCGGGGCACGCACGACTACGCGCGCTTCATCCGCCCTTCCGAGCTCGCGCACTGGTGCCGCGACGCGCGCCTGCGCGAGGTGGAGCTCATCGGCATGACCTACAACCCGCTCTCGCAGCGCTATCGCCTCGGTCCCGACTGCGACGTCAACTACCTGCTCTGTTGCCAGCGTGACGGCTAGCCGGGCGATCCTGTTCGATCTCGACGGCACGCTCGCCGACACCGCGCCCGATCTCGCGGCGGCGCTGAACCGGCTGCGCGCCGACCAGGGCCTCGAGCCGGTGCCGCTCGCGCGCCTGCGGCCCTTCGCCTCGGCCGGCGCGCGCGGCCTGGTGCATGCCGGCTTCGGCGTGAAGCCGGGCGACGGCGACTACGACGCGCTGCGCGAGGCGTTTCTCGAGGCCTACCGCGAGAACACCTGCGTCGAGACGCAGCTCTTCCCGGGCATCGCGGAGCTGCTCGCCGAGCTCGGCCGGCGCTCGCTCGCCTGGGGCATCGTCACCAACAAGGCGACGCGCTTCACCGACCGCATCGTCGAGGCGCTGGGCCTGCAGCCCGCCTGCGTCGTGTGCGGCGACACCACCGAGCACCTCAAGCCGCACCCGGCGCCGCTGCGCCACGCCGCCGAGCAGCTCAAGCTGGCGCCGCAGGATTGCATGTACCTGGGCGACGACCTGCGTGACATCCAGGCCGCGCGCGCCGCGGAAATGCGCGCCATCGCGGTGGGCTGGGGCTATCACCACCCCGAGAGCGGCGGCCCGCGCTCGTGGAAGGCCGACGCCGTCATCGCGCAGCCGAAGGACTTGATCGACGTGCTCTAGCCCCCATATGGGATAATGTGTCACGCACGAAACGGGGGCGACCTGGTTTCGACGCGGGTTGCGACGCAGCGCAGGGCATGCCGAGGACCAGATCACCTCGTAAATCCAGTCTGGAACACTACAAACGCCAACGACGAGCGTTTCGCTCTAGCCGCCTAACACCGGCTAGACGCTGCACTGGTCTGCTGATGGGCCAGGCTCCCTAAAAGGAGTGCAGCGTCATTCACATCAGCCTCTCTTCCGGGCTTGGCCGCTTGGCCCGGGGGATCCGTCGAAGCGGCTAGCCGCGAGTCAGCCTGCCGGTTGGCGGTCTCAAGGCGAAGCTCAAATAACCAGGCTAAGCATGTAGTCCTGACTGTCTAGGGCTTGCGGACGCGGGTTCGATTCCCGCCGCCTCCACCACTTCATCGCGACCCGGTCAGCACGCCGAGCGTCGCGCCCGACATGCGTTCCAGCTCGCGCGCCACCACGGTCTGGTCGAGCTTGCCGTGGCCCGCCGCGCGCGCGGCGTTGTAGATCTGCAGCGCGGTCGCGCCGATCAGCGCCGGCGACTGCAGTCGCGTGGCCGTCTCGACGAACAGGCGCAGGTCC
>JBFFZT010000077.1:0-7160 GCA_041568535.1 Burkholderiales bacterium
AGTCCGCCTTCCAGGCGAGGCCGCCGGAGAGGTAGGAGAGCTCCACGGTTTGGCTGCCGGCGCGGGTGCTGGCGAGCTCGCTCACCAGCGTGGGCTTGTCGCGCAGGTTGGCCGGCACGCCGTCGTAGACGATGCGCCCCGGCAGGCCGGTCTCGATGCGGTCGCCGATCTTCAGCACCACGCCCTGGTTGGCGGCCAGCACCGTGGCGGTCTCGATCGATTCGGCGCCGGTCTGCGGGTGCACGCGCACGATGCGCACGTCGCGCCCGACGTACTTTTCCAGCAGCTTCGCCGGGGTGAGGAGGTCGAAGTCGAAGTTCTGCTCGATGAGCCGCAGCGCGCCGGCGTGCGAGAGGCTCCTCAGGAGCGCGGTCTCGGGGCGCATCTGCGCGCTGACTTCGCGCAGCGCGAGGCGGTTGGGGCCGGAATCCAGTGCGATGCGGCGCACGTCCTTGATCAGCGCCAGGTTCTCGTTATAAATCGTCACGGCCACCGACTGCTGGTCGGCGAGGGTGCTCGGTCTTTCGGTAACCGTGGCGTGGGCGGTGCCCAGGGTGCAGAAGGCGGCCGCGAGGGCGGCCTGGAGGAGGCTGCGTTTCATGGTTCGTCCTTTCGTGTGGGTGACGAACCCTTAAACGCAGCCCCGTGCCAAAAGGGTTAAAGCATGCGCATCACGCCGTCAGCCGCTCGTTCTGCGGGAACATAGCCTTGCGCGCCTCGTCGTCCATTTCCGTCTTGAACGTGTACTTCGTCTTCAGCGCATCGGCGCGCTGCGCCGCCGGCCGCGCATTGATCTCGTCGAACAGGCGCTTGACCTGCGGGAGTTTCTCCCAGGCCTCTTTTCCGAGGACGGTGGGCACGGCGCGCGCCCAGCCCCAGACGGCCATGTCGACGATCGTGTAAGTGTCGCCGAGCATGTATTTCTGCTTTGCCAGCCGCGCGTCGACGATGTTCCAGTGGCGCCAGGCCTCGAAGTCGTAGCGGTTGATGGCGTAGTCGATCTTCTCGGGCGCGTAGTGCTTGAAATGCACGCACTGGCCGGAGAACGGTCCGATGCCGGAGGCCACGAACATCATCCAGGAATACATCGGCCCGCGCGCGGCTGGCGTGTTCGCCGGGAGGAACTTGCCGGTCTTCTCGGCGAGGTACAGCAGGATCGCGTTGCTGTCGAACAGCTTGATTCCGTCGTCGTCCAGCGCCGGGGTCTTGGCGTTCGGGTTGATCGCCTTGAAGGCCGCGGTGTGCTGCTCGCCTTTGCGCGTGTCGATCGGGATCGGCTCGTAGGGCAGGCCGCATTCCTCCAGCATGAGCGCGACCTTCATGGGATTGGGGGCGGTATGGAAGTAGAACTTGATCACCGAGGTGTCCTCTGTACTATTTGGGAATCCCCATTATGGGCGAGACAGGCGGGCGCAGATGCGAAACGATCAAGAGGGCGGGTGCGTGTGCGGGGCGGTGCGCTACCGGCTGAAGGCCGATCCCCAGGTCGGGCTGGTGTGCCATTGCACCTGGTGCCAGAGACGCACCGGGAGCGCGTTCTCCTTCAGCGCCTACTGCCGCGAAGAGGACGTCGAGTTTCTGAGCGGGCGGCTGACCAAGTACGAGCACCGCTCGGACGAGACCGGGCGCTGGCTGCGCACGGAATTCTGTTCCGTGTGCGGCACGCCGGTGACGCATACCACCGAGCTGCGCCCTGGGCTGCGCGCCATCTCGGCAGGAACGCTAGACGATCCGGACAGCTTTGCGATCGCGCGGCACATCTGGGCGCGCTCGGCGCGGCCGTGGGTGGCGATTCCGGAGGGGGTGGAGGTGTACGAGAAGGGGTCGCAGGGGGCGCAGCCGATACCGCGATAGAAGCAACCGGGCTGCGGTTTCCGGCGCGCCCGCTCAAACCTCGCTGACGAAATCGTACGTTCCGACCCCCTGGACCAGCAGGAACCTGCAGGGCGCGCGGGTCAGGTTCGACACCCGATGCACAGTCGGCGGCTGCACGCTCGCGGATTGGCCGGCGCCCAAGTCGTGTCGCGCAGCCGGTGCGCGCGTCTCGATCACGACCCTGCCCTCCAGGCCGTAGTAGTAGTCGGATACCTCGGTGTGCCGGTGCCACGGAATGACTTCGCCCGCGTCCAGCGTGTATTCGCGCACCAGGACGTCGGCGCCCTTGGCCACGACATGAATGTTGCGCACTTTGTAAGGCTGCGGCTTTGCGCTTTTCATTGGGCTCTGCCTCGCGCCGTCAGAACAAGTCGAAATACTCGCGGTGCTCCCAGTCCGAGACCTCGAGATTGCAGCGCGCGATCTCGGCGTCCTTGATGCGGCAGTAGTAGTCCACGAACTGCGCACCCAGGCCTTGTTTCAAGCAGGCATCTTCGCGCAGCGCCGCCAACGCCTCATCCAGCGAACGCGGCATCAGCGCCGCCTTCGATGCATAGGGCGTCTGCTCAGGTGCGCCGGGATCGAGCTTGCGCTTCACCCCGTCCATGCCGCAGACAATCTGCGAAGCGAAGTACAGGTACGGATTCGCCGCAGGCTCGCCGATGCGGTTCTCGATGCGCGTCGCCGGGTCGCCCGGCCCACCCAGCACGCGCAGCATCGCGCCGCGGTTGTCGCGGCCCCACACCACGCGCTCGGGCGCGAGGGAGTAGGGCCGGTAGCGCTTGTACCCGTTCAAGGTGGGCGTGGCGAAGGCCGCGGAGGCGGCGGCGTGCGCAAGCAACCCCGCGAGGAATCCCTTGCCGACAGGCGAAAGGAAGTCTTTCTCGTCCATGAACGCGTTCTTGCCGGAGCGATCGGTCAAGGACTGGTGCAGATGCCAGCCGGACGACATGACGTTCGGCAGCTTCGGCCGGCACATGAAGGTGGCGTGGTAGCCATGCCGCCGCAGGATCTGCTTCGCGGCGCTGCGAAACAGCACCATCGCATCGGCGGCCGCGAGCCCGTCCTGCACGCCGAGCGTGACCTCGGCCTGGCTGGGTCCGAACTCGCACTCGAAGCTGCGGAGCGGCAGTCCAAGCCCATCGAGACCCCCGCGCAAGGCTTCCAGCGCCGGCTCGAGCTGATCGTGGCGCGTCTCGGAGAGGAGCTGGTAGCCGCTGGAGAGCAGCGCCACCTCCGGCGGCGAGCCGGGCTGGCCCGCATCCTCGGGACGCAGGCGCGCATCGACCAGCCGGAAAATGTGGAACTCGATCTCCAGGCCCGCGCGATAGCCGTAGCCCTCCTGCGAGAGCCCAGCGAGCGCCTTCTTCAGCAGCCCTCGCGTATCGAACGGCACCGGCTTGCCGTTGGCGAACTTGAGGTCGCACAGCACCCAGCCGGTCTTCGGCACCCAGGGCAGGACGCGAAACGTCTCGACATCGGGCACCATCACCGCGTCGGCGGCGTTCTCGAGCTCCGGGATGCCGAAGCCCGCGCCCGCAGTAAACACCGGGAACACGGTCTTGTTGGAGGTGTCCTTCGCCAGTAGCGAGCTCGGGAAACCGATCCCGCTCTGCAATACGGTTGCGAGCTCGGCGGCGGCGAAGGTCTTTGCGCGCAGTAGCCCGTGCTGATCCGCGAACGCGAAGCGGACTGCCTCCAGCCCGCGCGCCGCGACCTCCTTCAGCAGGTCCTTCACGCCGCCTTCGCCGACCACGGCGCGCGGTTGCGCCGCGCGGCGTCGGCTTCGCGGTAGTACTCGTCCCAGCGCCCGGTCGGGCCGACGCCGTCGACCGCGGGCGGCCCGGTGAGCGCTGCGGCCTGCGCCGCATCGAGCTGCATCAGCGTGCGCTCGCCCTTCGCCGCCTTGTGGATGGCGTCGACCAGCAGCCGCCGATAGAGCACGATGCCCTTGTCGCTGGAGCCGAGGTTCTCCTTCGTGCGATCGGCGATGCGCCCGGGCGACTCGCAGGCCCACTGGTCGTGGATGTTGATGTCGAAACCCATGCCGGTGTAGGTCTGCTTGCGCTGCTCCTCGGCGTTGAAGCCCCAGCCGTTGTCGCGGTTGAACACCGGCTTGTAGTCGGGCGCCGGATAGGTCTTCAGCCGCTGCTCGCGCATGGTCTTCTTGTCCACGGGCGAGGTGAAGCTGGTGAAGATCGCGTACCAGTAGCACCCGGTGTCGTCCACCGGCACGTGCCATTGCGTGATGGTCATCTCGGCGTTCATCGGGATGACGAAGGCCTGCGGGAACACGATGTGCGTGGCGCGGCCGTGGGTCTTCTGCTCGTCGATCTTGCGCAGGGTGACCAGGCGGATGCCGTAGTCGGTGCGCGCGACGCTGATCTCAGGGCGGTCGTATTCGCGCAGCACCTTGGAGATGGGCAGGTCGGCGTCGGACGGCTTGCCGCGGAACTGCTTGCCGTAGCTCGTCGCGGTGTCCTCGTCCTCGAAGTAGCGGTGCAGGAACGAGGCGTGCGCCGGGTCGATGCCGACCTCCAGCGCCTGCAGCCAGTTGCAGTCCCAGTAGCCCTTGAAGGCGAAGGTGTGCGAATCGGGCGCGACGAAGCAGTCGAAATGCGGGAACGCCGGCGGCTCGCCCGCGCCGAGGTAGGCGAAGAGCAGGCCGCTACGCTCCACCACCGGGTAGGACACCGGACGGATCTGCTCACACATGCGGCTGCCCGCGGGCTCGGCCGGGGTCTCCACGCACTTGCCGGCGGCGTCGAACTTCCAGCCGTGGAACGCGCAGCGCAGCCCGTCGGGTTCGATCCGCCCGTAGGCGAGGTCGGCGCCGCGGTGCGGGCAATGGCGCTGCATCAGGCGATAGCCGCCCGCCTTGAACAGCACCAGCGCCTCCCCAAACAGGCGCACCGCCTTCACGGGACGTTCGCCCTGCAGTTCGTCCACGAGCGCGACGGGTTGCCAGTAGTTGCGCAGGAGCTTGCCCGCCGGCGTGCCGGGGCCGACGCGGGTCATGAGATCGTTCTGCTCCTGGCTGATCATTCTTCGCGGTACAGCCCGAGCGCGCGCATCGCGGGCAGGTCGTTGAACTGGAACAGCACCGCTTCCTCGTTCGCGCCGTGCCGGTAGCGCGTCCACGCCGGCACGCAGAAGATGTCCTTCTCCTGCCACTCGAAGCGCTCGCCGCCCACCTCCGACCAGCCGCGCCCGGCGGCCACCTGGTAGACGAGGCTGCCGGTGTGGCGGAATGGCCTGGTGTCGCCCTTGATCAGCTCCAGCGCCGCGCCCATCGTCGACATCACCGGCCCGCCGGTGAGCGGGTTGCGGTACTCGTAGCGCGCACCGTCCTTCTTCAAAGCCTTGTAGCTTTCATCCCAAGGATAGTGGAACACGGGCGAGTAGGGCTTGGACCAGTTCTCGCGCGACAGCGGCGCCGGCGTCTGCACCACGTCCGGATGCACCTCGTAGAAGTTGGCGTCGAGCGCGTTCATCATCGGGATGTCGAGGCCGTCCTGCCATACGCACTGCGTGCCGTCGGCCTCCACGCCGTGGTCGTGCCAGGTGCCGTTCGGCGTCAGTACGAAGTCGCGCGCGCCCACGCGCAGGCGCTCGCCGTCGACCACGGTGTAGGCGCCGCGCCCCTCCATGACGAAGCGGAGCGCGCTCGCCTGGTGGCGGTGCGCCGAGGTGGACTCGCCCGGGTTCATCACCTGCACGCCGGTGTACAGCAGCCCCACCGCCGCGCTCCATTCCTTGCGCCCGGGGTTGACGAGCATCACGACGCGCCGTGCGGCCTTCTCCGCGCTCACCAGCTCGGGCGCGCGGCGCACGAACGGCTCGACCTTGTTCCACGCCCACAGCGTTGGCACGGACTTGGGCTGCGGGTACCAGGGCTCGATCTCGTTAGCGACGGTCCACAAGGCGCCCAGCGCCTCGCCTTCGAGCTCGCGGTAGTAGGCTTCGAGCGCCGGCGTGTCCTCGACGTTGGCCCGGCCGATGACGTTCTCGCGCTTCATGGCCCGTTTATACACCCAGATAGCGGTGCTGCACGTCCCGGTTCCCGCTCAGCTCGGCGGAGCCGCCGCTCCACACCACGCGCCCTTTCTCCAGCACGTAATGGCGATCGGCGATGCGCGTCAGCGCGCGCACGTCCTTGTCGATGACGAGGATCGACAGCCCTTCGGTCTTCAGCTGCTCGATCGAGCGGTAGATGTCGGCGCGCACCAGCGGCGCGAGGCCCTCGGTGGCCTCGTCGAGGATCAGCAGCTTCGGGTTGGTCATCAGCGCGCGCGCGATCGCCAGCATCTGCTGCTCGCCGCCCGAGAGCTGGTTGCCCATATGGCGCTGGCGCTCCTGCAGGTGCGGGAACAGGCCGTAGACGCGCTCCAGCGTCCAGACCCCGCCGCCGCCGCGCCGCGCGGCGGTGGCGACGAGGTTCTCGCGCACGGTGAGGTTGGGAAAGATCTGGCGGCCCTCGGGCACCAGGCCCAGGCCCGCCTTCGCCACGCGGTACGAGGGCATCCCGGAGAGCACGGCCCCCTGCATCTCCACGCGGCCTCCCTTAGGCCGCACCACGCCCATGATCGAGAGCACGGTGGTGGTCTTGCCCATGCCGTTGCGGCCGAGCAGCGTCACCACCTCGCCGGCAGCGATCTCGAGCGAGACGCCGAACAGCACCTGCGACAGGCCGTAGGCGGTCTCGAGGCCCTCGACCTTCAGCATAGAGACTCCACTCGCATCAGGCCTCTTCCCCGAGGTACGCGCGGCGCACTTCCGGATTGGCGCGCACCTCTTCGGGCACGCCGCTCGCGATGATGCGCCCGTAGACCAGCACCGAGATGCGGTCGGCGAGCGTGAACACCGCGTCCATGTCGTGCTCGACGAGGATCATCGTGCGCTTGCCCTTGAGCCCCGAGAGGAACTGCACCATGCGCTGCGACTCCTCCATTCCCATGCCGGCGACGGGCTCATCGAGGAGCAGCAGCCGCGGCTCGGTGGCGAGCGCCATCGCCACCTCGAGCTGGCGCTGCTCGCCGTGCGCGAGATTCGCCGCTGGCACGTCGGCGCGCGCAGCCAGCCCCACTTCCTCGAGCACGCGGCGCGCGGGATCGCGCAGCCGCCGCTCCGCGCGCGCCGGCTTCCAGAAGCGGAAGCTGTGCCCGGCGTGCGCCTGCACCGCGAGCGCCACGTTGTCGAGCGCCGTGAAGTCGCGGTAGATGCTGGTGATCTGGAACGAGCGGGCAAAGCCCTTCTTCGCGCGCTGCGGCGCCGACAGGCGCGTC
>JBFFZT010000078.1:0-7081 GCA_041568535.1 Burkholderiales bacterium
CGACTTTCACCGCGACCTGCGCAGCGGCGATCGCTTCAGCGTGGTCTACGAGCAGCACTATCTGGGCGGGCGCGCCGTGCACAGCGGCCGGGTGCTGGCCGCGGAGTTCGTCAACCAGGGCCGCACGCTGCGCGCCGTGCACTACGCGACCGCGCACCGCAGCAGCGGCTACTACGCCCCGGACGGCAGCAACCTGCGCAAGGAGTTCCTGCGCTCGCCGCTCGAATACACGCGCATCAGTTCCGGCTTTGGCATGCGCCGGCATCCGTTCCAGAGATCCTGGCGCGCGCACACCGGCGTCGACTACGCAGCGCCCACCGGCACGCGCGTGCGCGCGGCCGGCGACGGCGTGGTGGAGTTCGCCGGCGTCAAGGGCGGCTACGGCAAGACCGTGATCCTGCGCCATCGCGGACAGTACGCCACGCTCTATGCGCACCTGTCGCGCTACGCCCCGGGCGTACGCCGCGGCAAGCGCGTGGAACAGGGCGAGATCATCGGGCACGTCGGCAGCACCGGCTGGGCCACCGGGCCGCACCTGCACTACGAGTTCCAGATCGCGGGGCGCTCGCGCAATCCGTACGCCATCGCCATGCCGGCGGGCGAGCCCGTGCCCGCCGCAGAGCTCCCGGCGTTCCGGCAGCGTGCCGAGCCGATGGTGGCGCGCCTGGAACTGCTCGCCGCGGGCCCTCTCGCGCAACTGGAGTGAGCCGCGAGCTGTACGCCGGCCTCATGTCGGGGACGAGCCTCGACGGAGTCGACGCGGTTCTGCTGGATCTCTCCGGCGCGAGGCCGCGGCCCCTGCGCCATGCGCATCGAGCCTTCGACCCCGCTCTGCGCACCGAGCTCTTCGCGCTGAACGCGGGCGCGCACGGCGAGCTCGAGCGCGCGGCGCTGTGCGCCAACGAGCTCGCACGCTGTTACGCCGGGACGATCGCGGACTTGCTCGCGGCAGCCGGGGTCGACCGCCGCGAGCTGCGGGCCATCGGCTGCCACGGCCAGACCGTGCGTCACAGGCCGGAGGCCGGCTACACGGTGCAGATCGGAAACGCAGCGCTGCTTGCCGAGCTCGCGGGCGCGCGCGTGGTCGCTGATTTCCGCAGCCGCGACGTCGCCGCCGGCGGACAGGGCGCGCCGCTGGCCCCCGCGTTTCATGCCGTCATGTTCGCCAGCCGGGACGAGGACCGTGTCGTGCTGAACCTGGGCGGCATGGCCAACCTTTCCTGGCTGCCCGCGGAGGGCAGCACCGCCGGTTTCGACACCGGGCCCGGCAACTGCCTCATGGACCTGTGGGCGCAGCAGCACCTGGGCCGGCCGCAAGACGACGACGGCGCCTGGGCGGCGGGCGGACATGTGGACGCGGCGCTGCTCGCCGCACTGCTCGCCGAGCCCTACTTCTCGCTGCCGCCGCCCAAGAGCACCGGGCGCGACCTGTTCAATGCGGCATGGCTCGAGCGCAGGCTGCCGCGCGCGGCGGATCCGCAGGCGGTGCAGGCGACGCTGCTCGAGCTGACGGTTGAGAGCGTAGCGAGCGCCATTCGCGGCCACTTCCCCGGCGCGCGGCGCCTGATCGTGTGCGGGGGCGGCGTGCGCAACGGCGCGCTGATGCGGCGCCTGGAGAAACTGCTGTCACCGGTGCCCGTCGACAGCAGCGCGCGTCACGGTATCGAGCCGGTCCAGGTCGAGGCAGCCGCGTTTGCGTGGCTCGCGCAGCAGGCGTTGCAGGGGAAAGCGGGCAGCCTGCCGGCGGTCACCGGCGCGCGCGGCGCGCGCGTTCTTGGCGCGATCTACCCGCCCTAGAAAACGCAAAGGGGGCTGTCGCCCCCCTTGTTACCGCTCGCCGCCGTTCCGCTCAGGCCGAGAAGGAAGAGCCGCAGCCGCAGGTGCTGGTGGCGTTGGGGTTCTTGATGACGAACTGGGCGCCTTCCAGCCCTTCCTGATAGTCGATCTCCGCGCCCACGAGGTACTGGTAGCTCATCGGGTCGATGAGCAGGGTGACGCCGTTCTTCTGCATCACGGTGTCATCTTCGTTCTGCACCTCGTCGAAGGTGAAGCCGTACTGGAATCCCGAGCAGCCGCCGCCGGAGACGAACACGCGCAGCTTCAGCTCCGTGTTGCCTTCTTCCTCGATCAGCTGCTTGACCTTGCCTGCGGCGTTGTCGGAGAAGACCAGCGGTGCCGGCATTTCGGTGACTGCGTTCATGTCGCTCTCCAATGTTCCTTCAGCTCAGGTGCGCGGCTTGTCGCCGCCAGAGGCGAGCTTGAGCTCGACTCCCTTGATCTCGGCGCCGCCATGATGCACGAGCCGCCCTTCCACCACGGCGCCCTGCTGGATCTCCAGCGCCTTGTAGTGCACATCCCCTTTGACGCGCGAGCCGACTTGAAGTTCAAGCGTCTCTGCGGCGTGCACGGGACCATTGATCGTGCCGTTCACCACGATGTGCGACGCGGCGACTTCGCCGTCGATGCGCGCGTGCTCCGATACCACCAGCGTTCCCGGCTGGTCGGGAAGCGCGGCCACGTTGCCGCGCACCGCGCCGTCCACGCGCAGCCCACCGCTGAAGAACACGTTGCCCTCGATGCGCGTCGTGGCGCCGATCAGGCTGTCGATGCGGCTTTGCGGCTTCGGGCTCTTGCTGAACATGGCTGTTCCCTCGCTCATCCCGGCGACGCCGTTTGCGCCGCCTTGATCTGGTCCGACCCCGCTTCGTAGACCCGCACCTGAACGCTCTCGACTTTGGCTTTCGGGTCCACGCGGAAGATGCCCTCGACGCGATGGAAGTGCCTGAAAGTCAGGCGGAAAGCCGATGCGCTGGGGTCTCCCGCTTCAGGGAAGGTCATCATAGCATTTTTGCCCCCCTCCGTCAGGCCGACCACCAGCTCGAGCCGGCCCTGGAAATCCCGATCGCGCCGCGTGCCGGGCGCCAGCAGCAGCAGCAGGCGGTACCGGTACTCGCCGGGCAGCACGTCGGGCACCACCTTGAAGCGATTGATCGACAGCGGGTTGGCCGCGCGCGACTCCGCCGAGAGCATGCTTTCGAAGATCGCCAGCTCCTCGCGCAGGCGCGAGGTCTCCTGCTCCAGCCCGCGTATCTGCTGCGCGAGCTTGAGCTGCGCGGTGCGCTCGATGGACAGCCGGCTGTCGGCGGCGTTGGCCACCGCGCGCAGGCGCTCCAGCTCGGTACGCGTGGCCTCGAGATCGCGGCGCGCGACGGCCAGCTCCTGCTCGACCTCGCTGCGATCGAAGCCGGCGAACCGGCGGCCCGCGTCGTACATCCACGCGGCGAGCGCCGCCGAGCAGGCGAGCACCAGGATGAGCCCGAGCCAGCGCATGTACCACGCCACTTCCGAGCGCACGGAAACGCGCGGCGCGGCGATGCCAAAACGCTGGCGCAGCTTCACGAACTTGGTTGTCAGGGCCACAGCGTGATGATGCATCTGCGCAGAGCAAAAAACAAAAGGCCGCCCCGGGGGCGGCCTCGCGTGCGCATCGCGTGCGTGCGCGCGCTCAGCGCTTGGAGAACTGCGGGCGGCGCCGCGCCTTCTTCAGGCCGACCTTCTTGCGCTCGACCTCGCGCGCATCGCGCGTCACCAGGCCGGCCGCGCTGAGCGAGGGCTTGAGCGCGGCGTCATACTCCATGAGGGCGCGCGCAATGCCGTGGCGCACCGCGCCCGCCTGGCCGTTCTCGCCACCCCCGTGCACGTTGACCATGATGTCGAAGCTCGACGTGGTCTTGGTCACTTCGAGAGGCTGGCGCACGATCATGCGCCCGGTCTCGCGCGCAAAGAACTGGTCCACCGGCTTGCCGTTGACGATGAACTGTCCCTTGCCGGGCTTGAGAAAGACGCGCGCGACCGAGCTCTTGCGCCGTCCAGTGCCGTAGTAGTAATCGCCGACCATGTCGTGTCCTTAGATTTCCAGAGCCTTGGGCTGCTGCGCGCTGTGGGGGTGCGTCGACGCCCCGTACACCTTCAGCTTCTTCAGCATCGCGTAGCCGAGCGGCCCCTTGGGCAGCATGCCCTTCACCGCCTGCTCGAGCGCGCGCCCGGGATGGCGCACCTGCAGCTTGGCAAAGTTCGTCTCGCGCAGCCCGCCCGGATGGCGCGTATGCCGGTAGTACTTCTTGTCGAGCGTCTTTCTGCCCGTGACGCGGATCTTCGCCGCGTTGACGACCACGATGTAGTCGCCGGTGTCGACGTGCGGCGTGAACTCGGGCTTGTGCTTGCCGCGCAGGCGCGCCGCGATCTGCGCTGCGAGACGGCCCAGCACCCTGCCCTCGGCGTTCACCAGGTACCATCCGTGCACGACGTCCTGGGGTTTTGCTGCAAAGGTCTTCATGGTGGGGCTGTGCGGGAAAAGGCGCGGATTTTATGGGACCCTTGCCCCAGCGTCAAACCCTTGTCGCGACAAAAAAAAGCGCAACCCGCAGGTTGCGCTGAATCCACCAAAGGAGGAGGGTGGAGGAGACGCGCTGCACGATGCGCGATGGCGCGCATCTGCATTCGGCATAAGTGTGAACAAGGGCTTGTTGCATTGCAATAGACAGCGCCCGAATTTGGCGCGCTGTTTCGCATTCTCTAACACTTTCGTCTATCTATCTGAATTATTAATGGATAAACAAAGCATAAGCAAGCAGGACCGGGCTGTTGGACCTGTCCGTCCCGGGGTCTTTCCTCGTTGATATTGCATCGCACAATACGCTGAGTATTCTAGGAGTTAGGGATGGAATGCACGATCCGCTGGTCCGGCACGGGCATGTCGTTCATCGCCGAAACGGGCAGCAACCACATCCTCGCCATGGACGGCGCGCCCGAGGGCGGCGGCCGCAATCTTGCCCCGCGCCCCATGGAGACCGTGCTCGCCGGGGCCGGCGGCTGTACCGCCTATGACGTGGTCGTGATCCTGAAGAAGAGCGGCCAGGACGTCACCGGCTGCGAGGTGCGTCTGGAGGCCGAGCGCGCGCCGACCGATCCCAAGGTGTTCACCCGCATCCACACACGCTTCCTGGTGCGCGGCCGCAACCTGAAGCGCAATGTCGTCGAGCAGGCGATCCGGCTGTCGCACGAGAAGTACTGCTCGGCCACCGCCATGCTGGCCAAGACGGCCGAGATCACGCGCGACTTCGAGATTGCCGAGGAGTAAGGCGCCGCGGCCTCAGATGCGGTAGGCGATCGTCGTCATGACCTTCGCCATGGCGCGCATGGCGCGCTGCGCCGCCGCCGGCAGCTCGGCGGCGCCCAGGGTCACCGCGGTCTGCCGATGACGGGCCTCGTCGTCGCGCATCGCCTCGACGACGGCGCGCGTGGGTGCATCGCCCGGCGAGAGCCTGTCGAGGTGGCCCGTGAGGTGCGCCTCCACCTGCCGCTCGGTCTCTGCGAGGAAGGCGAGATTCCAGCGGTCGCCGAGCAGGCCGGCCCCGATCCCGAGCGCCAGCGAGCCCGCATACCAGAGGGGATTGAGCACGCTCAGGCGCCCTCCCAGCGCGCGCACGCGCTCCGCGCTCCAGGCAAGGTGGTCGGCCTCCTCGCGCGCTGCCTGCTCGAGCGAGGCCCGGGTATGGTCGTTGCGCGCGGTCATCGCCTGGCCCTGATAGAGCGCCTGCGCGCAGACCTCGCCGACATGATTGACCCGCATCAGCGCCGCCGAATGCTCGCGCGCCTTGGGGTCGAGCTCGCCTTCGGCGAGGTCGCGCGCGGGCGAGGGACGCTCGGCGTGGTGCACGCCGGCCACCGCCCGCAGGGCGCGGTCGAATTCGGCGATGGCGCGGTCGAGCATCTCGGCGGGCGCGACGGGTTTCATTTCTGCTCCGGCCCCGGCATGTAGAGCACCCGTCCGCCGTTCTTGCGCACCAGCTGCTCGGCGCGCTCGCAGGTCATGGGCGCCGGCTGCGTCTCGGCGGGCTGGCGATCGTACCAGGGCCGGCAGTAGCCCGGCGGCGGCAACTGCTCCGGCGCGAGCCCCGCGAACTGGCTCGGGCCGTAGTCCATGCTCAGCGTGCGGCCATCCTGCATCGACCTGGGCGATATGGCCTTGATCACCCTGCCGCCGTGCTTCTCGGCAAGGCCGTGCGCCCGCGCACAGGGCATCTCGGGCGGCTGCCATTCCGCGGGCAGGTCCGCGTACCAGATCCGGCACAGGCCCAGTTGCGGCACGGAACCGGGCGGCACGAGGAACTCGGTCTGCTGCGTGGGGCGCGGTGGCTCGACGGCGCAGCCGGCGAGCATCGCGGCCAGCGCGAACGGCAGAAAGCGGTGCGTCATGGCGACATCTTACAAAAACGAGCGGGCAAAAAAAAAGCCGCCCCGGAGGGCGGCTTTCAGGTTTCTTAACGCTGACTGTTTGACGAGTCTGCGCTTAGAAGTTGTGCACAACGCCCGCGCCGATGCCGGTCGCGCCGTCACGCACCGAGCTCGCGGCCAGGTCAACGCCGGTGAAGCCCTTGCGATCAAACACGGCATACACCAGGGTGCGCTTGGACAGGCTGTACTCCACGTTCACGAGGAAGGTCTCGGACGTGCCGATTTCCGTACCCGCGGCGTTATCGGTGGATTGGTCGTAGAACGACACGCGGCCCGTGAGGGTCGGCGAGAAGTCGTACTGCACCCCGCCCGAGATCTTCTGCGACTCGTCGCCGCCATCCAGCTCTTGCATGCCCATGCCAAGACGGAACGTGAACGCGCCCATCTTGTAGGCAGCGCCGAAGTTCGTCGTCTTCGTGTCGGTCGTGGAGGTGGTCTCCACGGTGCCGAACGCCGCACCGAGAGTCACCGGACCAAACGCGAAGTCACCGTTGAACGCGGTGTAGTTGCCGGCTGCCGTCGGCCCCGCCTGCTCGCCCGCACCAAACTGCACACCGACCCCGCCCGTACCAAAGCGGAACTCGCCGGTAACGGAGTTGCCGACGCGCACCCCAGCCGTGCCGACGCCGCCCTGGATCCCGGCCGAGCCGCCGTAGTCATGGCTCAGCGGATCGTAGATGCCCTGCGTCTTGAAGTTCAGGGTGTATTCCCTGCCGAGATTGACGCTGTTGCCGCCCTTGGAGAAGCCGACAATGGAGCGGCGATTGAAAATTCCGGTCGCGCC
>JBFFZT010000079.1:0-7079 GCA_041568535.1 Burkholderiales bacterium
GCCCTGGAGCAGCTCGCGGCGCGCGACCCGCAACTCGTGCGCACGGTGCTGTTCGAGCTCGGGCGCATCCTGTCGCTGCGACTGCGCGCCGCGACCGATCTCGCCGCCCTGGTGCGGCGCTAGGGGGCGCGCGTGGCCGACGACAAGCCTGCGGCCGCCGCGGCCGCGTTTCCCAACTACACGCAGCTCGACCCGCTGCTGCCGCTGTGGGCGTGGCAGACGCTGCGCTTCGCCTCGCTCGCTGCGGCGCTCGCGCTCGCCTACCTGCTGTGGACGCAGCCGTTCCTCGGCCAGACCGTGCTCTGGGGCCTCGCGGTGCCGCTTCTGCCGCTGGTGTTCTTCATCGCGCCCGGGCTGTGGCGCAATATCTGCCCGCTGGCCGCGGCCAACCAGCTGCCGCGCCTGGGCGGCTTCACCCGCGGCATCGCGCACAGCGAGCGCGCCAAGGAGCTCGCCTATCCGATCGGCATTGCGCTGTTCTTCGCGCTGGTGGTGGGCCGCAAGCTCCTGTTCAACGACAGCGGCGAGGCGAGCGCGGTGCTGGTGCTGGGCGCGCTCGCCGGCGCGTTCGCGGGCGGCCTGATCTTCAAGGGCAAGAGCGGCTGGTGCTCGAGCATCTGCCCGCTGCTGCCGGTGCAGCGCTTGTACGGCCAGACGCCGTTCGTCACGGTGGCCAACACGCACTGCCGGCCCTGCGTGGGCTGCGCCAAGAACTGCTACGACTTCAACCCGCGCATTGCCTGGCTCGCCGACCAGTACGACGGCGCGCGCCACTACGCGGGCTACCGGCGCTTCTTCGCCGGCGTGCTGCCGGGGTTCAT
Organism: Burkholderiales bacterium; assembly: GCA_041568535.1. GTDB lineage: Bacteria > Pseudomonadota > Gammaproteobacteria > Burkholderiales > SG8-39 > JAABQT01. The sequence goes on from JBFFZT010000079.1 coordinate 822, forward strand.
CCTCGCCTACTACCTGGTGCCGCCGGGCGATCCGCTCGAGATGGGGCTGCTCACGCTCGGCTACATGGGGCTGTCGCTCGCGCTCTACCACGCCGCCGACGTGCTGCTGAAGGCGCGCCAGAACGAAGTGCCGGTGCTGTTCGCCGCGGCGGCGCTCAACATCTACTACTGGTTCGCGGCGCCGATCGTCGCCGATGCCCTCGCCGAGCTGGGCGCGCCGGCGCCCGCGTGGGCCGCGTCGGCGCTGCAGGGACTGGTGCTCGCGCTGAGCCTGGCGTGGGTGGCGCGCTCGTGGCGCGTGGAGCTGCGCTTTCTCGACGAGATGCTCGGCCAGGCGGGCGGCGAGCCGATGCGCCTGTCGGCCGCGGGCGGCGCGGTCCTGCGCCAGGCGTCCGCCGGCGCCACCGAGCTGAAGATCGATCCGGCGGGCAAGCGCGTGGCGGTGAAGCCCGGCCAATCGGTGCTTGAGGCAGTCGAGTCCTGCGGCCAGCACATCGAATCGGGCTGCCGCATGGGCGTGTGCGGCGCCGACCCGGTGGCGGTGACCGCCGGCGCGGAGAACCTCTCGCCCGTTTCCGCGGACGAGCGCTCGACGCTCGAGCGCCTCGGGCACGCGGCCAACACGCGCATGGCGTGCTGCGCGCGCATCCAGGGCGCGGTCACCGTGGAGCTGGCGCCGCACCGGCGCAGCGGCCCCGCGGCGCCCGCCACCCAGCTCTACAACCGCAACATCAAGCGCGTGGTGGTGGCGGGCGCCGGCATCGCCGGGCTCACCGCCGCCGACCACGTACGGCGCAACCATCCCGACACCGAGATCCACGTCATCGGCCGCGAGAAGCACTTCCTCTACAACCGCATGGGCATCTCGCGCCTCATCTACGGCCGCTCCGCGATGCAGGGCCTGTACCTGATGCCCGAGTCCTGGTACGCGGAGCGCAACATCGAGATGTGGCTGAACACGCACCTCGCGGCCATCGACACCGCCGCGCGCGGCGTGCACCTCGCCACCGGCGAGTCGCTGCACTATGACCGCCTGATCCTCGCCACGGGCGCGCAGTGCTTCGTGCCGCCGATCGAGGGCTTCGGCGCGCGCGGCAGCTTCGTGCTGCGCGACGCCGACGGCGCGATGGCGATCCGCGACTACATCCAGCACCGTCAGGGTCAGAACGCGGTGGTGGCGGGGGCGGGACTGCTCGGGCTGGAGGCCGCGTATGCGCTGCATAAGGCGGGCCTGCATGTCGTGGTGGTGGCGCAAAGCGAGTGGATCCTCAATCGCCAGCTCGACGAGCGCGCCGGGAGCCTGTTGCGCAGGATGTTCGAGAGCCTCGGCATCGAGGTGCTGACGCGCGCGCAGGTGACGCAGGTGCGCGCCGACTGGGACGGCGAAGTCGGGCAGGTGAAGCTGAAGGACGGTCGCGTGCTGCCGGCCGACGTGTTCCTCGTCTGCGCCGGCGTGCGCCCCGACGTGCAAGCCGCCGCCGCCGCGGGCATTGCCGTGAACCGCGGCATCGTCGTCAACGAGCGCATGGAGACCAGCGTGCCGGGGGTCTACGCCGCGGGCGACTGCGCGGAGTACCAGGGCGCAGCGCCGGGCCTGTGGCCGGTGGCCGTGGAGCAGGGCGAGATCGCCGCGGTCAACGCGCTCGGCGCGCGCCGGCCGTTCCGCGGCACGATTCCCTCGACCATCCTCAAGGTGCAGGGCGCAGACCTCATTTCCATCGGCCGCATCACGGCCACCCACCCCGGCGAGCGTGAAGTGATCCAGGAACAGCGCGAGGACTTCAAGTACCGCAAGCTGGTGCTGGTCAACGGCCGGCTTGCCGGGGCGATCCTCATGGGCTATCCGCTCGACGTGCCGCTGGTCACGCGCCTGGTGAAGGAGAACGCCGACCTGCTGCGCGTGCTGACGCGCCTGGACCGGGGCGACTGGGACAGCCTGAAGACCTTCGAGAAGGCGGCCTGAGATGTGGCTCGCGACCGCAGCGGCGGCGCTCCTCGCCGTCGCTGCCATCTGGCTGTACAACCGGCTGATCGCCGATCGCAACCTGGCGCGCCAGGGCTTCGCCGACATCGACGTGCAGCTCAAGCGTCGCGCCGACCTCGTGCCGCAGCTGGTCGAGGCGGTGCGTGGCTACGCGAGCTACGAAAAGGCGCTGCTCGTCACGGTGACCGAGCTGCGCGGCAGCGCGCTCGCGGCGCAGGGCAGCGCCGCCCGCTTCGCGCTCGAGCGCCAGCTCGGCGCGCGGCTGCAGCAGCTCGTCCTGCTGCAGGAGAACTACCCGCAGCTCAAGGCCGACGCCAACTTCCGCGACCTCGCGGCGAAGCTGGTCGAGGTCGAGGACCACCTGCAGTACGCGCGGCGCTTCTACAATGGCGCGGTACAGCAGTACGTGACGCGCCTGGAGACGTTTCCCGACATCGTCGTGGCGCGCCTGTTCGGCTTCCAGCCGCTGCCTTTCTTCGAGACCGACGATCGCCAGCCGGCGAAAGTGACGCTGTGAGACGCCTGCTCCTGGCGCTGGCGCTCGTCGCGCTGCCGGTTGCCGCGCAGGAGCGGGTGCTCGAGTTCCACAGCAACATCCGCATCAGCGACGACGGCGCGCTGACGGTGACCGAGACCATCGCCGTGCAGGCGCAGGGTCGCGAGATCAAGCGCGGCATCCTGCGCGACTTCCCCACCGACTACCGCGGGCGCTTCGGCGAGAAGGTGCGCGTGCCGTTCACCGTCGTGCTGGTCACGCGCAACGGCAACCCCGAGCCGTGGACTACGCAGCGGCTGAGCAACGGCGTGCGCGTGCGCATCGGCAATCCCGCCGTCCAGCTGCCGCACGGTCGCCACGTCTACGAGATCCTGTACCGCACGTCGCGCCAGCTCGGCTTTTTCGAGGACCACGACGAGCTGTACTGGAACGTGAACGGCAACGGCTGGACCTTCGCCATGGACCAGATTTCCGCGGACGTGCACCTGCCGGCGGCGGCGCCGGCGGCGCGCCTGCGCCTGGAAGCGTATACCGGCGCGCAGGGCGAGCGCGGGCGCGACTATGTGGCGGTGGGGCGCGAGGGCGGCGCCACCTTCACCACCACACGCGCGCTGCCGCCGCACCACGGCCTTACCATCGTGGTGGGGTTTCCCAAGGGCCTGGTGCGCGCGCCGTCCACCCTGGAGCGCATTTCGTGGTGGGCGCACGACAACACGGGCGTGCTGGCCGGCGCAGCGGGCCTGCTGCTGCTGCTCGCTTTCCTCTGGTGGCGCTGGCACCTCGTCGGGCGCGATCCGCGCGCCGGGCCCGCCTTCCCGCGCTACGAAGCGCCGGCGGGCCTCGGCCCCGCGGGCGTACGCTTCATCGACCGGATGGCGTACGACCCGAAGTGCTTCGCCGCGGGGCTGCTCGGGCTCGGGGCGCGCGGCTTCCTGCGCATCCGGGAATCGGGCGGTGCCTATGTGCTGGAGCGCACCGGCAACGCCGTGGACTGGCTGCCGGGCGAGCGCGTCCTGGCGGATCTGCTGCCCGGGCCGGGCAAGTCCGTGGTCATCGACAAGACGCACAGCCCGGGCGTGCAGCTCACGCTGGAAAAGCACCAGCAGGAGCTGGCGGCGCTCTACGACAAGACCCTGTTCTCGCGCAATCGCGGCTCGCACGCCGCCGGCATAGGCATGGGCGTCGTCGTGGCGGCAGCAATGCTGGTGCTGGATGCCCCCGTGTCTGCGCTGATCGCCGTCATCGTGCTGATGCTCGTGCTGCTCGCGCTGTTCGCGCGCTGGCTGCCCGCCTACAGCGTGCAGGGCCGCAAGCTCCAGGACGCAATCCAGGGCCTGCGCCAGTACCTCGGCGTGGCCGAGAAGGACGACCTCGCGCGCATGAAGGCGCCGCCGCAGACCGCGGAGGAGTTCGCGAAGTTCCTGCCGTACGCGGTGGCGCTCGGCGTCGAGCAGACCTGGGCCGACCGCTTCACCGCCACGCTCGGCCTTGCCGCGGTGACGGCGGCGGTCGCCGGCTACTACAGCGCCGAGTCCGGCGGCGGCATGTTTCGCGGCGGCGGCATCGGCGATTCGGTCGGCGGCATCGCCGGCACGGTCAGCGCCGCGGCGACGCCGCCGGGCTCGAGCTCGGGCGGCTCCTCGGGCGGGGGCGGCGGCGGCTCTTCGGGCGGGGGCGGCGGCGGCGGTGGAGGCAGCGGCTGGTGATCGCCATCCCCGCGCACGAGATCGAGCTCACCGCTGTGCGCGCGCAGGGCGCGGGCGGGCAGAACGTCAACAAGGTCTCGAGCGCCGTGCACCTGCGCTTCGACATCCGCGCCTCGTCGCTTCCCGAGGCGGTCAAGCAGCGGCTCTTGCACCGCGGCGACAAGCGCATTTCCCGCACCGGCGTGGTCGTCATCAAGGCGCAGCAGCACAGGAGCCTCGAGCTGAACCGCGCGGAGGCGCTCGAGCGCCTGCACGCCCTGGTCGAGGCTGCTGCCCACGTACCGAAGAAGCGCCGGCCGACCCGGCCGACGCGCGGCTCGAAAGAGCGGCGCATCGAAGCCAAGCAGCGTCGCGGCCGCATCAAGGCCCTACGCGGCCGCGTGCGGGACTGATAAGATTTTGGCCATGGACCGCACCGCAGAGCGCCGCAAGGAAGTTGCCGCCGCCGTTGCCGAGATCCGCGACATCGAGCGGCGCGACGGCGTGAATCGCGAGAGCCTCGACAAGATCAAGGCGCGCCTGATCAGGCTCGCGGCGCGCGCCGAGCTGTTTACCGCCGAGGATTTCCCGCCGCCCGCGCCCGGCGGCAAGCGCCATTCCTGCCTGTATCGATTGTCCGAGGACGCCGACCACCGCTTCGCCCTGTACTGCAACTCGGCGCGCGGCGGACACGGCACGCCGGCGCACAACCACACCACCTGGGCGGTGATCGTCGGCGTCACCGGCGAGGAGCTGAACCGGTTCTACGACCGAACGGTGGAAGGCGGCGTGCGCGAGAAGGGCAGCGCCGTCGTGCGCCAGGGCAGCGGCGTCGCGTTCATGCCCGAGGACCTGCACTCGATCCACATCGAGGCGCCGCTGATCAATTTCCACATGTACGGCCTCGGCCTCGAGCAGCTGCACCGGCGCGAGTTCTACAAGGAAAAGGAAGGTCGCTGGGACATCTTCCCGGCGCACTCGGACATCCGCGAAGCGCGCGCATGACGCCGGCGCAGCTGCGCGAGCGGCTGCTCGCGCGCGACGAGCTGGCGCTGCTCGACGTGCGCGAGCAGGGCGTGCACTACAAGGGTCACCCGTTCTTCGCCTGTTCGCTGCCGCTCTCGCGTCTCGAGCTGATGGTGGACGACCTGCTGCCGCGGCGCTCGGCCCCGCTCGTGCTGCTCGACGGCGGCGGCGAGGGCCTCGCCGAGCGCGCAGCGGCGAAACTCCAGGCGTTCGGCTACACGGACGTGAGCGTGCTCGAAGGCGGCTGCGCCGCGTGGAAGGCGACCGGCGGCGAGCTGTTCAGCGGGGTGAACGTGCCCTCCAAGGCGTTCGGCGAGTTCGTCGAGCACCACTACGGCACGCCGCGCATCCCGCCCGCGGAGCTGAAGCGCCTGCTCGAGGCCAAGAAGAAGCTCGTGATCCTCGATTCGCGCCCGTGGGAGGAGTATCACCGCATGAACATTCCCGGCGGGATCGACGTGCCGGGCGCGGAGCTCGTGTACCGCACGCCGGAGCTCGCGCCGGACCCGGACACGCTGGTGGTGGTGAACTGCGCCGGGCGCACGCGCAGCATCATCGGCTGCCAATCGCTCAGAAACGCGGGCTGGAAGGACGTGGTGGCGCTGAAGGACGGCACCATGGGCTGGGAGCTCGCCGGCTTTGAATGCGAGCGCGGCTCGGCGCGCGTGGCGCCCGTCCCCAGCGAGGCGGGCAGGGCGAAGGCACGCGCGGCGGCCGACGCGGTGGCTGCGCGCTTCGCCGTCAAGTTTGCGCGCGCGCCGCAGGTGCGCGCGTGGCTCGCGGACACGACGCGCACGACCTACCTGCTCGACGTGCGCTCGCGCGAGGAGTTCGAGGCCGGCCATCTCGAGGGCGCGCGCCATGCACCCGGCGGCCAGCTGGTGCAGGCCACCGACGAGTTCGTCGGCGTGAGGAACGCGCGCGTCGTGCTCGTCGACCCGGAGCGCGTGCGCTCGGTGATGACCGCGTCGTGGCTGAATCAGATGGGCTGGGACGAGGTGTTCGTGCTCGAGCCTGATGCGCCCGACTGGCCGCTCGAGCGCGGCGCTCGAGCGCCGCGCGTGCCC